>JAYUFJ010000299.1:0-1617 GCA_043738775.1 Flavobacterium sp.
TAAAAAATGCCCGAAATAGTTACTAACTTTTTGGGGCAAGTTCAATGCTAGGATTTTAAGTTATGCTTTTTTAATTTAATACTGTAACGAAACTTCTAGCTCGATGTTATCATATATTGCTTTGTCGCCTAATTTGTCAGAAAGTGTAGCGGAGCCATAACTTACGTCGAATTTGGTTCGGTCAAAAGTTAATTTGGTTTTGGCTGTGTTGCCTGCAACTGTTAAATCAAAAGTAACTGGGTTTGTAGCTGCTTTTATGGTTAAATCGGCAGTTATAGTATAAACTCCATTTCCTTTATCGGCAATTGTTTTAAAAACTATATTTGATGTTGGGTATTTTTCGGTTCCAAAAAATTCATCTTTTTTTAAGTGTCCTTCTAAATATCCTTTTTTATCGGCTGGAGTACTCAATGCATTTATTGAAGTCATATCTATAATTACATTTCCTCCTATTAATTTTTTACCTTTAAATATTAGGTTTCCTTCTTTAACATTAATTGTTCCATTTTGATTGTGTGTTACTGCTTTTCCTAACCAAGCAACGCTGCTTTTTGCGATATTAATTTTTTTGGTTTGAGCCGTTGCAATTGTTGAAACTGCAACTAACATTAGTACGATAAAGTTTTTTAAATTTTTCATTTTTTTTGGTTTTAAATTGTTATTAATTAAATTGTTACAAATAAATCTGTACTCGATTTTCGAACTTTTTTGTAATCTTGAGTTGCATCTTCAGCGTGGCGGTATCCTATTGGTGCGGCTAAAACTGCTTGTAAACCTAACTTTTCTAATCCTAAAATTTCATTGTATTGCGCAGCGTCAATACCTTCCATTGGGGTTACATCAATTTTTAATTCGGCTGCTGCATTAAGTAAGTTTCCAAGTGCTAAATAAGCCTGTTTTGAAGTCCATATATTTCTGTCTTCCAATGAGCGCGAATTTATGTTCGATTTCATAAAATCGGCATAACCTTGAACAGCTTCCATTGGAATTTGTCGGGTTTCGGTTAAATTTTTAAAATAGTCATCCATTTGCTTACTGCCAAAATCAACAATACTCGCAAAAACCATTAAATGTGAAGCGTCTGCAACTTGTGCTTGACCCCAAGAAGCTGCTATTAATTGTTGACGAATTTCAGGATTTTCAATAACAATAACTTTGTAGGGCTCCAATCCATAAGAAGTTGGTGTAAGACTGATAGCTTCTTTTAAAGTTTCTAAGTCATCCGGAGTTACTTTTTTTGTTGTATCAAATTTTTTAGTTGCATAACGCCAGTTTGCATTTTCAATAAATTTACTCATAATTTGTTTATTTAATTGTTCGGTATTTTTCTAATAAATGGTTTAATTGTACTAATTCGGTTTCGTTTAAATTATTTGCAAAATTTAATTCATGTTCTATTACTTTTGGATCTAATTGTGTTAAAACATCTAATCCTTTTGAAGTTATTAAAATTTCTATTTTTCTTCGATTCTCTGGGCATTCATTTCTTGTTACAAATTTTTTAAGTAGCAATTTATCTATTAATCTAGTGGTGTTACTATTTTTAAAAATCATTCTTTCTTGAATGATAAACATATTTGCAGGTGTACCATTTTGTCCTCTTAAAATTCGTAAAAC
>JAYUFJ010000300.1:0-1614 GCA_043738775.1 Flavobacterium sp.
AAATACAATATCGAAATTGAAGAAACCGAACTAACCAACGAAGAAAAAGAGGTTGCAAACGAAAAAGAAAGCCTTTTTTTAGTTTCAGAATTTGCTGCAAAATATTTTCACGATGCGCTTTTAAATCAAGAAGAAGGCAAAGCAATTGGGCTTACTTATTTTAAAGAACGCGGATTTAAAAATGAAACCATTAAAAAATTTCAACTAGGTTACTCACCCGAAACTTGGGATTCTTTTACCAAAGAAGCTCTTGGAAAAGGCTATAAATTAGAATTTTTAGAAAAAGTAGGACTCACAATTGTAGGCGAAAACAAGCAATTTGATCGGTTTAAGGGTCGTGTAATGTTCCCTATTCAAAGTATGTCTGGGCGAATTTTAGGTTTTGGAGGGCGAATTTTAACCAACGATAAAAAAGCAGCAAAATATTTAAATTCGCCCGAAAGTGATTTGTACCATAAAAGCAAAGTGTTGTACGGAATTTATCACGCCAAGCAAGCAATGGCAAAACTTAACAACTGCTTTTTGGTCGAAGGCTACACCGATGTAATTCAAATGCACCAAGCAGGAATTGAAAACGTTGTTGCATCATCGGGTACCGCTTTAACGCCCGACCAAATTCGATTAATAAACCGATTAACCAAAAATATAACCGTGCTTTTCGATGGCGATGCAGCAGGCTTGCGCGCCTCATTACGAGGAATAGATTTGATTTTGGAAGAAGGCATGAATGTAAAAATTTGTACTTTTCCTGATGGCGAAGACCCAGATAGTTTTGCCAAAAAAACGCCACTCGACAAACTTGAAAAATATCTTGAAGAAGAAGCAATGGATTTTATACAATTCAAAGCCTCGTTGTTAATGAAAGATGCCAAAAATGACCCTATTAAAAAAGCAGATGTAATTCGGGATATGGTTGCCAGTATTTCAAAAATTCCAGACAGAATAAAAAGAGAAATTTATGTGCAAGAATGCTCGAGAATTATGGATATTTCGGAAGAAGTTTTGTTCAACACCTTAGCACAATTGGTTCAAAAAGATATTCAAGAATTAGTAAAAAAACAAAAACAAAACCATCAAGCATTTGAAGTTGTAAAAAGTGAAACTACAGAAATAATTCAAACAAAATTTGAAGTTTTACCTATGCTTGAAAAATCAATTCTCGAAATTTTACTACTTTATGGAACACAAGAAATTGAGATTGAAAATGTTTTTGTTAAAATTGACGATAATGGGAAAGAGATTGAAACGCTCGAAAAAGGAACATCAAAAATATTTGAGCGCATTTATTTAAGTCTTCAAGAAGATGAAATTGAATTTGCAAATCCAATTTTCAATGCTATTTACAACGATTTAATTTCGCAATTACAATTAAACGAAAAATTTGATAGAAATTTATTCGTCAATAATTTAGAACAAAATCTTGCCGAAGTAGTTACTGATATTTTAATGAACGAAGAAAAATATCAATTGCATGGTTGGCTCGAAAAAAAGCAGGTTTTTGTAAAAGGAAAAGACTATCCAGAAAACATGAACAACTTAGTTCAAGAAAACATTATTGCTTTTCGTGAATATTTAATTAATAAATTAAATAATGATTTAATGGTTCAAATTCAA
>JAYUFJ010000301.1:0-4618 GCA_043738775.1 Flavobacterium sp.
TTTGAGTGTTCAAAATGAATTAACGAATCACCATTGGTATGGCCTGCACCAAAATAATGAGCACAAATAGTTTCAGAATCTATTTTGGTTTTCCAATTATTTGAAAAAGTTACGTCGGGGTACAATTGCTTATCTTCGGTTTTATTATTTTTGGCCGAATTGGTTTGATTAATCAACGAGTTTTTGTGTGCAACAACATGCTCTACCAATCCTTTAAAGGCAAAATTTCCTGATGTATGGTCGCCGTGATGGTGCGTATTTATTAAAAATTTTATTGAATTTTCGGAGATTTTTTTTAACTCACTAATTAAATGTGTGGCTTGCTCTTGAAATTGTGAATCAACAACAGCAAAATGATTTTTAGTTTTTAGAAAACCAATTGTACCTCCTTTTTCTGTAAAAACACTAACATTGTCACGAACTAATTTTATTTTAAATGGATCGTCAAATAAAAAATTTGAAACTAATGAGTTATTTGGTATCATTAAACCACCAAGGGTTAATGATGACTTTTGGATAAAATTTCTTCTGTTCATTTTTTAGCTTTAATATGGTTATTATTTTTTATTCCATTTCACCTCTTAAAGATGTTTCAAAAATAGTTTTAAAAACTCCAGGAGCAACATTTTGTCCCAATAAATACATTAATTTTGTTATTGCAGCTTCGGTAGTAATGTCTTTGCCCGAAATCACTCCAATTTCCTTGAGTTTAGTACTTGTTTCATAGTGCCCCATACTTACACTTCCTCCGGAACATTGAGTTACATTAATTATATGTATTCCATTTTTTATTGCTATTTCTAAAATTTCTATGAACCATTTTTCGTTGGGCGCATTACCGGAACCGTAAGTTTCCAAAACCACTCCTTTTAAATTTGGAATTGTCATTAATGCTTTCAAAACAATTTTATTGATTCCTGGAAACATTTTTACAATAACAACATTATCATCTAAATGTTTGTGAACTAAAAGTTTTTTTGAATCATTTTTAAATTTAATTACTTGATTGTTAATGTTTAAATGAACTCCTGATTCTGCCAAAGAAACAAAATTAGGCGAAGCAAATGCCTTAAAATGTTCTGCATTTATTTTGGTGGTTCGGTTACCACGATACAGTTTATATTCAAAATAAAGACAAACTTCGTTAATTACAGGTTTATCTTTTTCTTGTAAAGAAGCTATTTGAATTGCGGTTATTAAATTTTCTTTTGCATCAGTTCGTAAATCGCCAATTGGAAGTTGAGATCCAGTAAAAACAACTGGTTTGGCCAAGTTTTCTAGCATAAAACTTAATGCTGATGCCGAATATGACATTGTATCTGACCCGTGAAGAACAACAAAACCATCGAAACTATTATATTTATTTTCAATTATAATAGCAATTTGAACCCATTTTTCAATGTTCATGTTTGATGAATCAATCGGATTTTCAAATGAATGAGTTTCAATGTGACAATCTAAAAGTTGTAATTCGGGTATTTTTTGAAGTAATTTTTTAAAATTGAATGCTTTTAATGCACCAGTTTCAAAATTTTTCATCATACCAATTGTACCACCTGTATAAATTAATAAAATTTTGGGCTTGATGGTATTCATTTTTTAAATTTTAAACTTTTTTACAAGAATTCAATAACGATTGGGCAGTTATATATTTTAAGCGATTCACAACTGGATTGGCATACATTGTTATAAACCCTTCGGTCATAATATCATTATTAGTACCAATTTTCATTTCCATTCTTCGTAAAAAAACAGACTTTTCGTTTTCAGAATATAAACTTGAAAATAAATTGGTTTTATTTACTATGTCATAGGCTAAAAAATTGGTTGGCCACAATTTGTACGATTGCAATATAGAGTCGTCAATTAATTGTGCAATAGCTTGAATTTGTTTGTTACTACTTTCGTGGTTGTTGGCAATTGCATCGAGTTGTTCAACTAAAGGGTCGCCAATGTGAATGTGAATTCCTTTTTTTTGACCTACAACGCCACTAATCATAGTTTTAAAATCTTCGTTTTTTTGTTTAGTATAAATTTCGTTGTTTGCTTCGGCCATAAATTGAGGCATTTTAAAAGCATCTGTTGGATCATAGTGATAGGATATAGAAACAGGAACAATTTTAACTTTTTTGAAATAATCTATTATACTTTCACTTCCTCGAGCCATGGCAAGCATTTTTAAAACCCCAGGATTAGTGGCATCATTTCCGTCTTTGGTTCTTCCTTCTCGTTGTGCAATCCAAACGGAACGGTTTTCACGGTATAAAAATTGTTCTATTAATTCGGATAATATTTGAGAACTCTGTAACAATTCTCTAGGAGGTAAACCCCGTTGTACTAAAAAATTCCTATTTAATTTTGATAAAGTCAATAAAAAATCTTTGTTTACCAAATTATTTCCTATTGCCGATGCTGTCATTACTAATCCGTGTTCAAACAAACTGGCGCTTAGTAACGAAGTGTCTAATATAATATCGCGGTGGTTGGATATAAATAAATACGAAGTGTTTTTTTCTAATTTTTCAAATCCCGAGGTGGTTAAACCATCGGAGGTGTTTTTTACTACGCGCATAACGCCGTGGTATATAAAATTACACTGAAAATCACGACTGGAATAGGTTCGTAGCAATTGTTCTTGCCAAACTTTATCGTCCACATCTGGAAAGCAAAAGTTCATCAAAGCTTTCATCATCGGATGTTTATAAGATGATTTTATACCATCATTAATTTCTGTATCATAAAAAGGTCGAATAGCGTCAAATCGTTGCATTGTAATTTTTTTATAGCGTTACAAATAAACAAAAAAAATGTGGTTTTGTGTTGTTTTATTGATTTGAAAAAGCAAATTTATTGTTTTTTAAAAATGCTATAAATTATATTCCGAGTTTTTTCGTCAATAACATCGTTCACTTCGGTTTGAATATAATGTCTTTTAAAAGTTGTAATAGTAGCCGATAAATTTTTTGTATCGTAACCAATCAATCGAAGCGCAAGTGTTGTATCGAAGTTTTTTGGTGCAGGCTCTAAAACATCATCTTGCCAAAGTCCAAATCCATTTTCGGCCAATTTTTTCCAAGGAAAGTAAACACTTGGATCATTTTTACGCTCGGGTGCTATATCCAAATGCCCAATAAAATTTTGAACTGGAATGTTGTAGTCTTTTTTTAGCCGTTCCAATAAAACCAATAAACTTTTAATCTGAGCGTTTGAAAAAGGTTCATTTAACCCATTGTTATCCAACTCAATTCCAATTGATACCGAATTTATGTCCGTATTTTTTCCCCATTTTGCAATTCCTGCGTGCCAAGAGCGTAAATAATCGTTCAACATTTGAATCACTGAACCGTCATCTCCAATTACATAATGAGCGCTAACTTGAGTTTCTTTTAAATGAAATGTTTTTAAAGTTTGCACCAATGAATCTTGAGCAGTATGATGGATAATTACAAAATTAGGCTTTCGTAAATTAAAATTTATAGTTTGTGAAAAAGTTGATGAGTTTACAGAATCTAAAATTTTAGGGTTTTGACTTTTAATAGTTTTAACAAACTCTTTAATTTGTTTTTTATATGATTTTTGGCTAATAACTGCTAAGTTGGTTGAGGCACAAGAAAAGAGTACAAAAAAAGAAATTGACAGTAAACTTCGCATTATAGAATGTTTTTTCATGTTTTTTAAAAAACTCAAAATTAAACATTCTATATTCCAAAAACAAGTTTTGAATTATCTGTTGTTATTCTTGCAATTTCATCAATTGGAATTTTGTAAATTTCGGATAACTTTTGAGCCACTAAAATTGTATAACTGCTTTCGTTTCGTTTACCCCGAAAAGGAGCTGGTGCCAAATACGGAGAATCGGTTTCTAAAACTATATTTTTTAAATCAATTTGATTTAAGAACTGGTCAATTTTTCCGTTTTTAAAAGTAACAACTCCGCCTATTCCAAGTTTCATGTTTAAAGAAATAGCTTGTTGAGCTTGCTCCAAATTTCCAGAAAAACAATGAAAAATTCCAAATAAATCGTCACTTTTTTCCGATTCTAAAACTTCGAAAACTTCGTCAAAAGCTTCCCTGCAATGAATATTGATTGCTAAATTGTATTTTTTTGCTAGTTGAATTTGATGTTTAAAAGCCTTTTTTTGAATATTTAAAGTTGTTTTATCCCAATACAAATCAATTCCAATTTCGCCAATAGCACAAAATGTGTGTTTTTTTAATTGACTCTCAACGTGTGCCAATTCGTCAAGATAATTATCTTTAACATAACAAGGATGTAAACCCATCATTAAATAAACGTTTAACGGAAATTGTCGTTGTAAATCAAACATTTTTAGAGTGTGTTTTGAATCAATTGACGGAATAAAAAATCTAGTAATTCCTTTTGAAATGGCTCTTTCAATCATTTCGATTCTATCCAAATCAAATTCATCGGCATATAAATGGGTGTGTGTATCGGTAAACATTTTGTAGGTTTTATAATTGGCAAATATAAAAATAATAGAGTACATTTTGTTTTTATAATTGCAACTATAAAATGAAATTATAAAGTTTTCTTAGGCAACATTATTAATGTAAATGCTAATAAAATAAATTTTGATAAAATATTTAAAACTGAATC
>JAYUFJ010000302.1:0-4613 GCA_043738775.1 Flavobacterium sp.
GGCTTGACGGTCAAACTCATTTCGTAAAGGAGGCAAAACTTTAAATCGAGTGTCGAAAGTATTGAGTTTTTCATCGGTTAAAACTAAATTATGTACCGCAACGCTACAAGTAACTTGCAATCCTTTGGCTTTGGCTTGCTTAATTAATTCGACCGATTTCGCAGTTGATATGGTCGGAATATGCAATTTTCCTCCGGTGTATTCAAGCAAAAATAAGTTTCGAGAAAGGTGTAACTCTTCGGCTAAATTTGGAATTCCTTTTAATCCCAATTGGGTTGAAATTATGCCTTCATTGGCAACTCCGTTTCCTTTTATTTTTTCATCTTGACAAAATGCTAGAACCAAACCGTTAAAATCTTGAACGTATTGTAAACCAATTTTTAACAAATTGGAATTACTAATTTCTTTGTTATAATCGCCAAAAGCTATTGCGCCAGCTTTTTTCATATCATATAATTCTGCTAAATCAATACCTTCACTATTCTTGGTTAAGGCGCCAATAGGAAATAATTCGGTAACTGAATTTTGTGCTTTCTGTTTTACAAATTGAATTTGTGATTGGTTATCGATTACAGGATATGAATTGGGTTGCAAAGCAATACCTGTAAATCCCGATTTTGAAGCGACATTTAAACCGTTTTCAATTGTTTCTCTATCCTCAAAACCTGGTTCACCTAGACTTACGCTGCTATCAAACCAACCTTCTGAAATATGTAAATCAGTATGTTTTATTGTCTGAAAATCATCTGAAAATGAAAGATTTGCTCCTATTTCATCAATTATTCCGTCAACAATTTTCAAATCAACTATTTGATTGTGAAATTCACTTTTAGAACTGATTACTTTGGCTTTTTTAATTATAATTTTCATTTTTTTACCGACATTTTGCCTCTACAAGGCATTGTTTTGATAGTTTTACTTTTTAATTTCGATTCCTTTAAGATTAAAGTTGGCTTGCAAATGAATAAAATAATTTACTTGACTGTTTTTTGAATTAAAATTTCTAGAACTAAAAATAATAAGGCAAAGATAACAAACCATTTCCATATTTGATTGTCGGCTCGATTACTTTGTAAAGTATCGAACAAAGTATCAATAGATCCTATTTCTTTAAAATCATTAACAACTTCTTCATTTGCAACGGTTATGTCGCTTTCGGTACGATTGTAGTTAAAACTTATGTTCTCTATTGGTTGCTTGTTGTTTAAAACTTCAAAGTTTCCGGAAATATTTGGGTTTTCGTTAAATGATAATTTTACTTTATTGTTTAAAATTTGCTGTATTGGAGTGAAACTCTCAACTTCATTTTTTATTGATATAATTTCATCTTTTGCTAATTCAGTTTCGACTATAAATGGTTTTGAATTTCCAATTATCATTGCATTAATTCCGGATTTTTGAGCATTTTGACCCATATTAAAAAAAGTAGGAACAATAATTGGTGAATTTTGAAAATTACTATTTACTTTATTAATTGGTGCCGAAAACACGAATACCGATGAAACACCTATTTGAATGGCACTTAAAAACGGAGTTTGATCGTTAAAGCCCAATACTAATGGTGCTACATTATTTAATTCAAATGCCGTTTTTACTTTTGGATATTGAAAATTATTGATTTTTTTTTCAAAAACATTTCCAAAAACAGGATGGTTGAAATTGATTTTACTAATTATTTTTTCAGAATTATTCAATCCTTTAAATTGAAATGTCCCAAAATTCGCTAAAAAAGAATTTAAATTAGAAATCGAGCATTCCGAACTTGGAATTAAAACCAAATTGCCACCTTTTTCAACAAATGATTTTAATGTAGTTTGCAATGCAATCGGAATTTCTTTTAGTTCATTTAAAACAACAGCATCTTGTTTTTCAATTAAATTATAATCTAAAAATTGTATCAACGAATTGGTGTAATTGAATTCGTCTATAGTATAAATTCGTGACAAAAAGTCACTTTTTTCTGGCTCACCAATACTTATTACATTGCTTTTATCGGGTTTTGAAATACTAAAATAGTATGAATTATCATATTCTAAACCATTATCAATAATTGAAACATAGCCGTTAAAATTTGTTTTAGGAATAGTGAAATTTATGATTTTTGTTTTATTATCAAAATTGACTAATGTTTTGGCGGTTAAACTTTTACCGTTGTATAATGCAATCGGAATGTTTTTAAAATCGTCGCCAAAAGCATTTAATTTTACACCAATTTCGTAAAAATTAGCTAAATTTTGGTTGATGTAAACACTGTCAATGGAAATGTTATCAGTTTTTTCTGCTTTTGGAATTATAAAATAAATATTCTCGTTGTTATAGGATTTTTTTAGTTGATTGCTTTCTATTCCTACGGCATCGGTAATTATTACAATATCTTTATTAAAAATAGATTTGTGGGCTTTTATTTTAGATATCAAATTATCAACTCGAAACGGATTTGGGCTGTATTTTAGGTTTTGTAATTCGCGTTGAATCGATTTTATATCGGTATTCCAAAAAATATCTGAGCAAGTTAAAAATGAAAATTTTGCGTTTTCGGGAGTTTGCTCAAGTAAATCTTGAACCGCCCGTTTCATCAACTCTCCTTTTTTACCTTTAGCTTGCATACTAAATGAATTGTCAAGAATAATATACAATTCGTTGGTTGCATTTTTATTGTCTTTAGCTTTAAAAAAAGGTTGTGAAAATGCAAAAATCAAAAAAGATAACAATAATAATCTTGTAATAAGAAGCAAATATTTTTTAAGTTTTGAACTTTTTCGGGTTTGAATAGCTAATTCTTTTAAAAACTTAACGTTTGTAAAATATTCTGTTTTAAATTTTCGCAACTGAAAAAGATGCACTAATATTGGAATTAGTAGTAAAAAAAGGAAATAAAGAATTTCGGGATGTTTAAATTGCATTCTAATAAAAAGATTTTTTCAAAAATAATGAAAAATTTTTTAGATATAGTCTTCTTTATTAAAATTACAAAAAAATCACTTTTAAATAAAATGAGCCCTAATAAATGCAGGGCTCATTATTATTAAAATTAAATTAGAAAAGCTCATAAAATTTGAACCCTTTTCAATGCAAGGTGTATTGGAAATTTCGAGTTTTACTGGAATTGTGTAATAACCTCCAATAAATCCCATACTAGAACTAAAATACACCAAAAATACCAGAGTGTATTCAGGGCATTTTCAATATTCAAGTAAGGTAATTGACTAATTAGCAAGTATCTCAAAATATTTATCACCAATTTTAACGACACTCAATGCTTTTGAAAAATTGAGAATGAAATTCACGGTTTCTCGTTTGGGTAACATTTTTGGATTTACTAATTTTTTTTCGGTGTAAAGTTTTGCCATAATAGGTTTAAAAGTTAAGTTACTTTAAAAACGCATATTATTTTAAAATATTGTTTAGTTTGTTAAAATAATATTATTTTTTTCAATAACTTTTCTAAGATTTAACAAAGCATATCGCATTCTTCCTAAAGCGGTATTAATACTCACCCCTGTTAAGTCAGAAATTTCTTTAAAACTTAAATCTTGATAAATTCTTAACATTACAACCTCTTTTTGATCTTCAGGTAACTCTTCTATAATTTTTTGAATATCATTTTCAACTTGATTCGCAATCATTTTACCTTCAATATTTAATGTCTTATCCGCAATTACCGAAAAAATAGAAAACTCTTCAGTTTCACGCAGCATTGGCATTTTTTTATTTTTGCGATAATGATCAATAATCAAATTGTGTGCAATACGCATTACCCAAGGCAAAAATTTTCCCTCTTCGTTATACAAATTACTTTTTAAGGTTTTAATAACTTTAATAAAAGTATCTTGAAAAACATCGTCGGCAACGTCACGATCGCTTAATTTTGAATAAATAAATCCGTAAATTTTGGATTGATGTTTACTTATTAAAGTAGATAAAGCGTTTTCGTTACCAGAAATGTAACTCTTTATCAACAATGAATCTGGAGTTTGAGTAGCGGCCATAAAATTACATTTTAGTTTTTAATCTAAGTTTTTCTAAAAGTAATTTTTGTCGATAGGCTTGCTATAGTTTAATTGTTAATTAACAAAATAACACAATAGTTTCTTAAAAAACAATAGCGTTTTGAAATTTTAACATTATTTATACAATAAATTTATAATTTTGCTTTATAAAATGAGTTTTTTATATGAAATAATAGGTTTTAAATACTATTATTTAAAAACTTTTATGTAATCTATTTCAAATTTTTGTGGAAAAATTGAAGCATCAATTGTTGGTCCACCAAAATTGCCGCCAATTGCCAAATTAATAATGAAGTAAAAGGGCTGATTGAAGGGCCAATTGGATTCTGTTTTATTTTCGGGTTGAAAAGTGTAAACTAAATTATTGTCTATAAAAAATGAAATTTTATCTTTATTCCAGTCAATCGCATATAAATGAAATCCTTTTTCGATGCTTTTATTTACTGTTTTTTTTGTATTTATAGTATTACCGTGACTATCATCTGTATGTAATGAAGTAAAAATTACATTTGGTTCTCTACCAACGTATTCTAGTATATCTATTTCGCCACATTTAGGCCAACCTACGGATTCAATATTACTTCCTAACATCCAAAAAGCTGG
>JAYUFJ010000303.1:0-1606 GCA_043738775.1 Flavobacterium sp.
TGAAAAAATAATAGAAAAATTAACTTTTGGAAGATTTATATTTGGTTTAGAAAATCACGAAATTAAAGTTGGAAATCAAGCTAATTTAACTTTGTTTTCTACCCAAGATAAATGGGTTTTTTCAAAAAATGACATTTTATCAAAATCAAAAAATTCCGCTTTTTTAAATTCTCCAATGAAAGGAAAAGTATTGGGAATAATTAATAAATCGAAATTAATTTTAAACAAGTAATTCAATGCAAACCGACATCGAAAAAGGTAAAACTAATGCAATTATAGCTTATTTAACTATTTTTGGGGCAGTAATAGCTATATTTTTAAATCAAGACGAGAAAAAATCCGAATTTACTTCAATGCACATTCGACAAGCACTTGGTTTGTTTTTGAGTTTTTTTATGTTAGGATATTTTATTGGTTATTTTAACAGTTGGGCAGTAAGTTCGGCATTTTATCTTTTTTATTTTATACTTTGGTTGTTTGGTTTTATTAATGCAATTCAAGGCGAAAATAAACCAATCCCATTAGTAGGTGTTTTTTTTCAGAATCTTTTTAAAATGTTGTAATTTCAATTATGATACTAAATGAAATTGTATAGTTCGTTGCAAAAATTAAATTAATAATAAGTTAGCTAAAAAAATATATCTTGATGCAATTATCTCTTCATTATTTAATTCGAGAACCCAAAATCATACTCGAAAAAAATCCGTTATTACTTTTACTTCATGGTTATGGAAGTAATGAGGCCGATTTGTTTTCTTTCGCATCTCAACTTCCCGATAATTATTATGTAGTTTCTGCTCGAGCACCTTTTGATTTACAATACGGAAGTTACGCTTGGTATGCCATAAATTTTGATGCCGACGAAAATAAATTTTCCGATCTTGAACAAGCCAAAATTTCTCGCGATTTAATTTCAAATTTTATTGATGAATTACTTGTAAATTATCCAATTGATCATCAAAATGTTTCATTAATCGGGTTTAGTCAAGGTTGTATTTTAAGTTATGCAATCGGACTTTCATATCCAGAAAAAATAAACCGAATTGTAGCATTGAGTGGATATTTTAACGAAAAGATAGCTACTGAAAACTACGAAAATAATAGTCTATCAAGATTAAAAATTTTTGCTACTCACGGAAATGTTGATCAAGTTGTACCTGTTGAATGGGCTCGAAAAGCGCAACCGACGTTAGCAAAAATAGGCGTTAATATAGAATATAAAGAGTATCCAATGGGACATACTATATCTCAAGATTGTTTTATGGATATGTTAAATTGGTTAAAAAATAATTAGTAAAATAAAGTTTTATTTCAATTAGTCACTTTAAAATTGAAAACCTATTTGTTTTTGAGTTTTAAGTAAAAAAAGTGAAAAATTAAATTTTATAATTAATTCCAAATGAAATTATGGTTTGAGAATAACCAAAATGTTGAGAAGCTCTATCTGATTTATCGTATGTAATTTCTATGTCGGGCATATTAATGTATCCGGTTTTAATTTCTGTTTGAATAAAAAAATACTTGTAAAAAGTAAAATTTAAACCAGCTTTTGCCGAGACTCCGTAACCTGCAATATGAAATTCGTCATGTTCAGTTTTTCCTAAAA
>JAYUFJ010000304.1:0-1605 GCA_043738775.1 Flavobacterium sp.
AAATTATTAATTCAGAAAATTTTTTTGAGTTTATATAGAAATAGATTCACTAGAAAAAATCATCAATTTACATATGTAACCTAGTTGTAAAATTGAATTTATAAAGTAGAGCAGCGTTAAATTAGATATAATTTATAAAAATAGGATTCAAAACAAACTAAATTCGTAATCGAAATAATTTAACAAAAAAATAAAAACCATTGAAAAATAAGAATTTTATTTATTTCATTTTACTCATTCAATTTGTTTTTGGGTTTTCTCAAAATACAAGCAAAATTATTATAGAACACGCCGATTTTGAAGATCGAAATGAATATGAATTTCCGGGAGCTTTTTTACTTACAGGAAACGTTAAAATAAACCATCAAGGTGTTAAAATGACTTGTAATAAAGCCTACTATTATCAATCAGAAAATTACTTAAAAGCTTTTGGTAATGTACAAATGATACAAGGAGATACCTTATATTTAAACGGAAAGTATGCAGAATACAATGGTAATATACAAAAAGCATTTGCTACAGGCGACGTAATAATGCGTTCTCCTGAATCTACTATTATTAGTGATACAATATTTTTTGACAGAGTTAGTCAAGAAGCTTACTTTAATAGCAATGGCACAATTACCAATAAAACCAATACTTTAAAAAGTAAATCGGGTCGCTATTACGTTCGTGAAAAAAAATATCAATTTTTATCAAAAGTTATTTTAACCAATCCAGAATATGTAATTAAATCGAATCATTTGGATTATTTTACCAAAGAAGGAAACTCAAGATTAATAGGTCCATCAACAATAACTGGAAAAGATAATTTTATTTATACTGAAAATGGATTTTATAACAGTAAAAAAAACACAGGTCATTTTCTTCGCAAGTCATATATTAAATACAAAGACCGACTCATTGAAGCCGACAGTTTATATTATGATCGAAAAAAAGAATTTGCATCGGGCACTAATAATGTTAAAATTACAGATTCTATAAACAAAGCAATTATTCGGGGTCATTACGGTGAAGTTTATAAAAATAAAGATTCATTGTACATCACTAAACACGCATCAATACGCTATTTAATCGAAAAAGATTCTATGTTCATTCACGCAAAAAAAATAGTGATAACAGGTAAATTAGGTGAACGATTAGTAAGAGGTTATACTAATGTTCGTTTTTTTAAAACCGATATGAGCGGAAAATGTGACTCGATTCATTCCAACCAAAAAAATGCACTCACTAAACTTATTGGTAAACCAATACTTTGGAATTTTAAAAATCAATTAACTGGCGATGTAATGCATTTAATTGGTGACAAAACAGACAAATTAGACTCGTTAAAAGTACTTAATAATGCCTTTATAATCTCAAAAGATACTATTGGTGTAGGTTTTAATCAAGTAAAAGGATTAAATTTATACGGAAAATTTAAAGACAACAAACTTCACGAAGTTGATGTAATAAAAAACACCGAAGTAGTTTATTATATGCGAAATGATAAAAATGAACTTATAGGAATTAACAAAAACGTAAGCAGTAAAATAAATATGTTAATGGACGACCAAAGTAAAATTGAAACCATTACTTTTTTCACTAATGTTGATGGCGATATTT
>JAYUFJ010000305.1:0-4591 GCA_043738775.1 Flavobacterium sp.
ATAGTGTTTAATTTGTATTTATCCACTAATCCGCGAAGTTCTGTATATTTTTGACCAATAGGCAATTTTACTTTCAACCATTTTGGTTTTCCTACGGGTAATGTATTCTCTAAAACCGATTCCATAAGGCAAAATTTTTAATTACAAATATACAATTTTGATTTTAGAAAAAACAGTTTACAATTCTTAAAAAATTTGAAACAGCACATTTTGTTTATCATTCAACATCGTACCTGCTGTTCATTTCTATCGTTTAAAAAAAAAACGAGACCATTTCCATCAGGGTTAAAACTAGCACATTGTTTTTTATCATTAATGTAAAACGAGGCTGTCGTTATGCAACAGCCTCGTTAAATTTAAAATTAATTTATTTAAATTATTATTCACCTTGAACTGTAATCGGTAAAGTAAACTGAGTTCTAACAGGTTGATTGTCTTTATATCCTGCCGACCATTTGGTTCGTAAAGATTTTAAAACTCTAACTGCTTCGTTATCTAACCTTTCAATTCCTTTGCGATTTACTTGAATGTTGGTCATACTTCCATCAACTTCAATTACAAACGAGACAAAAATTTTAACCGTTTGGTTTTCTTCCATTTCCGATTTTTCAAAATGATTTCCAACATATTCTCCAAAACGTTGCATTCCACCCGGAAACATTGGTTGTCTGTCCAATTCACCCGATGGTACAGGACCAGTTGGAGTTTTTACAAATTCGGTTCCGCTATCACCAGATGTTGGCTGGCCAGTGTTAGGTTCTGTTCCATCTGGATTTCCAGTTCCGGGAATAGCATTTTGAGAATTATCTATTGTTGTTTGTGAATTTTTGGGTACTAAATCAATCGCATCTGGAGTTTTTACAGGAACATACTTTTTTAGTTCAGGTATCTTTACATCCGTTTTTTTAGCTTCAATTTGTTTTTCTATTTTTTTTGGTTCTGTTTTTTTAGGTGTGTTTGGATAAACGACTTTAACAACAGTTGTTCCATCAAGTTTTGGAATTGTAACAGTTTTTTTACCAAAAGAACTTAGAAATAATCCTCCACCAATTAAAACCAAAACAAAACTCACGCTTACAAAAAAAGCAGTTAATGTAGTTTTATTATTTTCTTGTCTTAATTTATAGGCTCCGTATTCTTGATTTTTTCCTTCAAAAACCAAATCGAGCCATTTTTTTCCATAAATACTTACATTTTTCATAATCATACAATTTTAAAGGTTAAGTATTTATTTGTTCATAAGTAAATGTTTATTTTACTTAATAACGCAATAGTTTTGCCAAAATTGTATGAATTTGATAATAAATTAAATTTTATTTAACAAAAAACTCTAATCGTTTGATAATCAATTATTAAATAAATTATGCGACATTTCAAATCAACTAATTAATTTTTTAATACTACCTTATTTCAACTTTTTTTACAGACATTTAACTAGTATTGTATTATGAAAATATTTTTTTTTAAAACAGTATTTTTTTAATTTTTTAAATCAAACTGATGTTAAACTTATAAATTTAGCGTGGTAAACTATTTTTAAAAATAGTTTTCTTGTTGCCAAACCTAATGAATTTATTTACCAAACCTATTTTCTATGGTAAAGTTTAACAAAGTAATTCATATAACATTTATTTAATAAGTTTTACTTGTTTAAATTGCTTGTGCAACACGCTTTAACTTTTCAAAGTAAATATTTTTAATTTATTTTTGAGTTGTAATTCGCTATGTGTAAATATCCTTCCTCTTTAACTTGAACTATTAGTTTGTACTCTTGAGCAATTAAAGTTACTTCTTTGGCTTCCATACTTCCTTTTAAAGAAAGGGTTGTACTTAATTTTTTCAACAAGTCAATATGCTGGCTTAATACTTCTTTTGTTTCACCTACTAACCTTGTAATCATTTTTTCAACATCAATATCGGTTACTTCTAAATCCATTCGGTAAGGATATATATCCAAATTGTAAACAGCTTGAAACTCTTCGTCAAAGCCGTATTTTCGGACATAATCAATAGCCAACATTGTGGCTTCTTCACGGTCATTACTGCGGCCTATACTGGCATTTTGTTTACCAAAAATTATTTCTTCGGCTATACCACCTGCCAAATAAATTTTAATTTTATTTACAATATTTTCTTTAGTTTCGTAAATTTGATGCGGAAAAGTAAATCCGCCAGCATAGCTACTAGCAACTTTGCTTTTTAATTGTAAAGGAGCCATTCCCATCAATGCCATATAAACTACTGCGTGGCCACATTCGTGAACAGAAATATTGGCAACAGTATCTGCTTCGTTTGATTGACGAATTTTATCGATTCGACCTATATAAGGAATTTCGATGATGTTTTTACCAACTTTTGCTACTATTTTTTGAACTTTTTTATCGTAATCAATTTCGATTTTTGTTTCGGAACTCATTATTGCTTCGAACATAAATTTACTTAAATTGGCTTCAAGTATATCAATTATACTGCTAAAAACAGGTCGAACACCTTGAACTGGAAATACACCGTTGTTGTAAATTAGTTCATTTAAGTTTTTACTCACTTTTAGGTTTAAACCTACTTTTAACTTAGTTTCTATAACAATTCGGTTAATTTCTTTTTGAATTAATTGTTCAAAGTCAGTTTTCCGTAATGAATTGTAAATCATATGTATATTTCCAAAACGAGCTACTTGTTCGGGTCGAAATTTACGAGTTAAAGCATTTTTAATATCAACAACAGTTATTTTTTTTGTGTAAGCGTGATAAATATCGGCATCAACATCGGCCTCACTAGTTTGTTGCGCCATTCGAAAGGCTTCGTCAAGGTTACCGGAAATTATTATTAATGTTTTGGAATGGTTTACGGGTTCGTATATTTTTTTTTGTTTTTTGGCTTTCATTATCAATTCAATCATATCTTCTTCGCCAATTTCGCTCATATTCATTAAATCCATATCCAAACCTAAACTTGTATTTAAAGTTTTTGCATCCCAAACATTTATTGCTTGATTAGCAGTAACTTCTTCACCTTTGGCTTTGGCTTTTTCATTGTTTTTTTTATTGGTCATATAATTAAACAAATAGTAATCGAGGTCATCTTTCGATTTTTTGCTTAACCTACCATCGCTTAAAAGTTCCCAAAAATCGGTAAATTTTGTTTGTGGCAATGGGTTTCCGTCGGCATCTAAAGTATTAAATCGTTGAATTTCGTCAAACAAAACTATAGCTGGCTTTTCATCGTTTAAACCATTATTACTAAAAATTTGTGACACGTTCGATTGCCAAGTGCTGTTGTCAATATTACTTAATTCTATTTCGGTAAACCGATCTTGATAATCCAAAAATTTAACCATTTTACGTATTAAATCTGTTTTTCCAACACCAGTCATTCCCCACAAATTAACTATTACTGGGCGACTTAAAATATCGGGCATTAAATACCAAACTTGTAAATAATTTATTAAATCGTCAATTATTGGGTCAATACCTATAAATTCTTGCTTTAAGTAAACCTTGCAATTATCAAGTTTATTTTTCCGTGACAGAATTTCTTCTTTATCTATTTTTATCATTTATTTTTTGTTAAAGTTACTTGTTGGTTTGATAAGTTTTTTTAATTAAATAGGATTAGTTATTAGTGTTAAATTTTAGAAAAAAGGATTATTTTTTTATTGATTGTAAATCAAATTTATACTGTTGAAATTTTAATGTGTACCCTTAAGTTTAAAAAATTATTTAGAACAATTATCTATTAAAATCAACATCAACTCCAACTTTAATTCCACGATATTGTGAAATAACTTCGAAACTATTTAGCGATTTTAAAACTACTTTTTTAGTTTTTGTAATGCTATGTTCACCTGGTATTTTTATTAAAATAGTTCTTATATATTCGTTTCTAATTCTATTAATTGAAGGTTCTTCTGGGCCTAAAACTGGC
Organism: Flavobacterium sp.; assembly: GCA_043738775.1. Taxonomy (GTDB): domain Bacteria; phylum Bacteroidota; class Bacteroidia; order Flavobacteriales; family Flavobacteriaceae; genus Flavobacterium. The sequence goes on from JAYUFJ010000305.1 coordinate 3,925, forward strand.
ATTGGTAAATTTTGTCTTAAAACGCCATACAACCAAAACGATCCTTGTTTTAACTTGTCAAAATCTCTATTTTTTAAAGTTAATTTTATCAATCGATAAAATGGTGGATAAAAATAAATTTTTCTGTCGTGCAGTTGTTCATCGTACATACCTAAATAATTATTTTGGGTAACTTGTTGAATCACATTATGTAACGGATTATAAGTTTGAATAATTACATTTCCCACTTTGTCGGCTCTTCCGGCTCTTCCTGCAACTTGAGTCATTAATTGAAAACTTCTTTCAAAAGCACGAAAATCGGGTTGGTACAATAAATTATCGGCGTTTAAAATACCTACTAAACTTACATTATCAAAATCTAATCCTTTGGCTAACATTTGAGTACCAACTAAAATATCAATTTCTCGGTTCTTAAAACTATTAATCAATTTCTCAAAAGTATATTTGCCTCGAGTTGTATCTTGATCCATACGTTTTATGTTTTTTGTAGGAAATAATGCTGCCAATTCCAGCTCAATTTGCTCGGTTCCAAAACCTTTAGTTGAAATAGCTATACTTGAACAAGCATGACAATTGGTAGGTTTTGAAATAGAATAACCACAGTAATGACAACGCAATTGGTTTTTAAATTTATGATAGGTTAAGCTTACGCTACAACTTGTGCATT
>JAYUFJ010000306.1:0-1596 GCA_043738775.1 Flavobacterium sp.
GTTGGTTATGTCAAAACCATACTTGACATTATCAACGCTAGAAATTATAAATGTGAGTTGCGAACCAATATTATCGTGCAAATCTCTGGATATAGACAACCGTTGTTCTTGCAATTTGTTTTGATTTTCGATTTTTTCGATTGCCAATTTCAAATCGTTTTCTTGCGCTTGTTGCTGGTTTTTTTGTTTTTGTTGCTTATAGATTAAGTAACCAATTAAACCTATTAGTAATGCCAAAACCGAAAGCCCAATTAAATAACTATTTTTTTGTTTGGCATCGGCTTGTTGCTGGATTATTTGTTTTTCTTTTTTGGTGGTTTGGTATTTGGTTTCGAGTTCGTTGGTTTGTTTAATTATTCTGGATTCTAATATTTTAATTTGTAGTTTTGAACATTTGCTATTATACAATGTCACCGTATCTGGTTGGTTCAAATAGGCGGCAGTATGAATGAGGTATTGATAGGTTTCAAGTAAATTTTCTGGATCATTTGAATCATTTTCATAAACCTTTTTTAGTTTTAACAAAAGTAATTTTGCTTCTCCAAATTTTTCTTGATTAATTTTCTCTTTTATTATTAAAAGCGAAAGTATAGATTCTTCATTCAAAATATTTATAGAATCCTTAAGTTGCTTCGATTTATTATAAATTTTATTAGCCTCAATCGATTTTTTTTGAAAAGATTTTATATTTCCAATATTTACTAATGCGCTCGATAGCGCAACCTTATTATTGACTTTTTTTGACGAAATAATGCTTTTCTCATAATATGATAGTGCATTAATGGTATCTTTAATTTTAAGGTACACATTTCCCAAAGTCAAATAGGAAGTACATAAACCAGTATCCAATTTATTTTTTTTCTGATATGAAATAGCTTCATTTAAGTATTTCATTGCTTTTGGATAATTTTTTATTTCTTGAAAAAGAAATCCAATATTAGCTTTCGTCATAGCCACAACTTCTTGATTATTATTTTTTTCGAAGTAATCTATTGTTTCTAAATAGGATTTTAAAGCAAGTTCAAGATTACCTTCTTTATTATAAATGTTAGCCAGATTTCCATTCACTTTAGCCATGCCTCCAAAATCGTTCTTTAATTTTCGAATGGAATATGATTTTAGATAATTTTGTTTAGAATTACGATAATCACCTTTTCTAAAATAAACGGCACCAACATCACTGTAAACCTGAGCAATTAGTGTAGAATCCTTGAGTTGGGTTGATGCTGTTATTGCTTTTTTTCCATAAACCATTGCCGAATCCAATGAAATATTGGAGTAATACCAAGTCAAATCCGAGTATATTGTTGCTCGTTTCTTATCATCAGGATTGGCTTTTAAGTCTTTTTTTAGAACATCAATTAAGTCTTGGGCATTTTGCGCATTTGAATAAATTGTATTCAAGAAGAATAATATCAACAGTATTTTTTTCATAATTAACTATATTAAAACAATAATTTTAGTCCCATCAATTCCAGAATTCAAACTAAAAGTTCCACCAATATCTTCAATCCGTTTTTGCATATTTTTTAATCCGTTGCCTTTTTCTACAATCGATTCGTCAAAACCTTTACCATTGTCTTTAATATTTATTGC
>JAYUFJ010000307.1:0-4572 GCA_043738775.1 Flavobacterium sp.
AAAATAATAAAATTTCAAATTAAATTATGAAAACCCAATTGTAACCAAAAAAATGTTACTGTTATGAAAAACGAAAATCAAGATATTAGATTAGAACCATTTAAATTTAAAACAGATTGGAAATCGGCATTTGAAGATGAAGAATTTGTAAAGGTTTTTTCGTCGGATATTCTCGAAAACTACATCATTAACAAACGATGGTATGGAGGTAAAGCCAGTACTTTAAAATATATTGAAGTAATTGACACCTTTAAAATGACATCAAAAAAGAACAATTATTATGGAGTTTTGCTCGAGGTCAACTTTAAGGAAGCCTTTTTTCAGAATTATTTTATGCCACTTTCGTTTATGATTGAAGAGGAATTGGATACTAATACCGTAATTGCTCCCGTAATAATGAATGGAGTTCAAGGATATTTGGTAGATGCACTTCATCAAGAAGATTTTAAAAAATTATTGTTTGATAATATAGTAAATTCTGACGATAAAAAAGTAAATAAATTGGTTTTTCATAAAGGGAAAAAACTAACGGAAACTGTTTATAAATCATCACGATTTATGGGCGTTGAGCAAAGTAATACTTCTATTATTTACAACGACACATTGGTGTTAAAAATCTTTAGACGAATTTATGTTAGTACAAATCCCGATTACGAAATAAGTCGGTTTTTGACAGATAGAATGGAGTTTGCAAACACACCAAGTTATACAGGTAGCATAAATTTAAAACTTCCAGAAGGAAACATTACTTTGGGGTTGATGCAAGAATTAGTTATTAATCAAGGCGATGCTTGGCAGTTTATGCTAGATGCAATAGATGGTGTTTTTGAAAACTTAGCCAAAAAGAAAATTAAAATAGATAAATTGCCCGATTTAAAATTGTTTAAACGATTAAAAATAAATGAAATTCCTCCCGAAATTATTGATTGGGCAGGTTTGAATTTGTTTTTACGAATTCAAACTTTGGCGCAACGTACTGCCGAAATGCACATTGCCCTTGGTAGTGATATTCACGACACGGCTTTTACACCTACAACTTACAATGGTGATTATACGGTTTGGTTAAAAAATAGGTTATTGTATCAGTTCCAAAACCGATTGAACATTATCGAAAATAGTTTGCATAAATTAGACGGAATGTCGTTGGATTTGGCCAATCAGTTTTTAGAAAATAAAAAAATGATTCGTAAACATTTTGTCGAATTCGACTGGACAAAAATGAAAAGTGAGCGTATACGAATCCATGGTGATTATCATTTAGGTCAGGTTTTGGTAAATGGCGACGATTTTTATTTACTAGATTTTGAAGGTGAACCCGAAAGCACAATTAGAGATAGAAAGGTAAAACAACCTCCATTGAAAGATGTTGCTGGTATGTTTCGCTCGTTTCATTATGCTATTTATGCAACAATTTTTAACAATAAAGAAAAATATCCGTTCGAGCAAGAAGAATTGTTTATTGCGGGCGAGTTGTTATTCAAATATTTCGTTGGAACGTTTTTGGAAACCTATATCGAAAAAGCACAAAACGGCAACCTGAACATAGGTTACACGCACGAAATTGAGTTTTTGTTAAAGTATTGCATACTCGAAAAAGCAGTGTATGAATTGGGGTATGAATTGAACTCAAGGCCGCGCTGGGCAGTAATTCCTTTGCGAGGAATTCAAACAATTATGGAATATTAAATTAATAAATTTCAACCTTACAAACAATGAACCAAGTACATCCATATTCATTATTTACCGACTTTGATATTGATTTGTTCAAAGCAGGAAAGCATTTTAAATTATACGAAAAACTAGGAGCGCATTTAATCGAATTAAATGGTGTAAAAGGCGTTTATTTCGCAGTTTGGGCACCATCGGCACGTTCGGTTGCTGTTGTGGGAGATTTCAATTATTGGGTGCAAGGTAACCACCAACTCAATGTACGCTGGGATGGTTCGGGTATTTGGGAAGGTTTTATTCCAAATGTAGATAAAGGGACTTCATATAAATATAAAATTCAATCAAACAATAACGGAATTATTACCGAAAAAGCAGATCCCTTTGCTTTGTTTTGTGAACATCCGCCCCAAACCGCCTCAATTGTTTGGGATTTGGAATATAAATGGAAGGACACAAAATGGATGGAATCTCGTGAGGAAAAAAATGGGTTGGACAAGCCATTTTCGGTTTACGAAGTGCATTTGGGTTCATGGAAACGAAATAGTGAAGGCAAATTTTTAACTTATTTAGAATTGGCAGACGATTTGGTAAACTATGTTAAAGAAACTGGTTTTACTCACGTTGAATTTATGCCAATTATGGAATATCCTTACGATCCGTCTTGGGGTTACCAATTGGTTGGATATTTTGCTCCAACATCTCGATTCGGGAAACCGCAAGATTTTATGGTTTTGGTAGATAAATTTCATCAAGCGGGAATTGGAGTAATTTTAGATTGGGTTCCCTCACATTTTCCCGACGATGTTCACGGTTTGGGGTTTTTTGATGGCTCAAATTTGTTTGAGCATCCCGACCGCAGAAAAGGCTATCACCCAGATTGGAAAAGTTTGGTTTTTAATTATGGACGTAACGAAGTACGCTCGTTTTTAATAAGTAATGCTATTTTTTGGTTACAAAATTACCACGCCGACGGGCTTCGAGTTGACGCAGTGGCCTCAATGTTATATTTAGATTATTCTAGAAAAGACGGCGAGTGGGAGCCTAATATTTTTGGAGGAAGAGAAAATTTAGATACAATTTCGTTTTTAAAAGATTTTAATGAAGCTGTTTATTTTCATTTTCCAGATGTTCAAACCATAGCCGAAGAAAGTACCAGTTTTCCAATGGTTTCTCGTCCAACTTCAATTGGTGGATTGGGTTTTGGGATGAAATGGATGATGGGTTGGATGCATGATACGTTACAATATTTTCAAAAAGATACTATTTATAGAAAATTTCATCAAAATGATTTGACTTTTTCAATGACATACGCATTTACAGAGAATTTTATGTTACCACTTTCTCACGATGAAGTAGTTTATGGAAAAAAATCGATTCAAAGCAAAATGTCTGGTGATGAATGGCAACGGTTTGCAAATTTACGATTGCTTTACGGCTATATGTTTACGCATCCTGGAGCGAAATTGTTGTTTATGGGGTCCGAATTTGGACAATCATCGGAATGGAATTTTGAACAAAGTTTGGATTGGCATTTGTTGCAATTTGATTATCATTTAGGAATTAAAAAATGCATTACCGATTTGAATTGGTTATATAAAAATTATCCTGCTTTACACGAAAAACAATTTTCTGGAGAAGGTTTTGAATGGATAAATTATTCAGATAATCAAAATTCGGTTTTAGCCTACATTCGCAAAGGAAAATTAGAAAAAAACAACCTAATTGTAGTTTGTAATATGACTCCAATAGTTCACTCTAATTACCGAATAGGTTTGCCATCCAAAGGAAAATTGAACGAGGTTTTTAATTCCGATAAAATAGAATATGCTGGAAGCGGATTGAGTAATTCTAAACCAATTACAATAGAAGAAGAATCTTGGAATGGACGAGAGTTTTCTGCCGAAGTGGTGCTTTCTCCTTTAGGTATTTGTGTATTTAGTATTTCTTGAAATTTTTAAAAAAATCACAAGGCATTAAGTTTAAACGAATTCAGTTTAATGCCTTAATTTTCAAATAAAAGTTTTATATTTTCGAATGAATTTTTTAAAGCTTCTTTAACTTGTACTTTGTTAAGCCAGGCAACTTTCTCGATACCTTCATTTTCTTGAGGTATTGGATTTTTTTCATCATCAGTAAACATTTCATACCAATTTGTTATTTTTAATCGATAGGTTCCGTTTCTCTTAAAAATATGGTAGGTTTTTTGAAGTTTTTTAATGATTTTTAACTTTCCTACACCAGTTTCTTCCTCAACTTCACGCATTGCAGTTTTTTCCATTTCTTCAAATTTCTCTGTGCCTCCTTTTGGTAAATCCCATTTTCCATTTCTAAAAATAAACAGAACCTCGCCTTTTTTATTGTAAACCAACCCACCACCAGCTTTTTTTACGGCTATTTTCTCTTTTACTTTTTGTAAAATTTCTCTTTCGTCTGGATAATATAGGTATGCTTTTTGAATTTTATTATTAAACATTTTAACAATAAGTTGTTCTATATCAACACTTTCAAGTAAAAACATCTGAAAATCAGTTTCTTTTTGAATTTCATTTGTTAAAAAAAGTGGCTTGTCGTTAACAAAAACTTTATACATTTGCGTTATGATTTTTAATAAAGAAACAGCCGAAAAAACAGCCGAATTGCTTTTACAAATAAACGCAATTAAATTGAATCCGAAAAATCCTTTTATATGGGCTTCGGGTTGGCAATCACCAATTTATTGTGATAATCGTTTAATACTTTCATTTCCAGCAATTAGAAATTTTATTCGTGACGAATTTGCTAAACAAATTGAAGAAAAGTATGGAAAACCCGATGTTATTGCAGGAGTTGCTACTGGCGCTATAGGAATAGGCATACTTGTTGCCGAGGTTATGAACTTACCTTTTATATACGTTCGGCCCGAAG
>JAYUFJ010000308.1:0-1586 GCA_043738775.1 Flavobacterium sp.
ATTGATTATAACCGAATTAATGAAACTACATTTGATAATTTTCAAATTATAATTAATTGCACTCCTTTGGGAACTAGTCCAAACTTGGATGCTTTTCCACCAATTCCGTATGAATTTTTTACCGAAAAACACATTGCATTCGATTTAATTTATAATCCTGAAGAAACTATTTTTTTAAAAAAAGCAAAATCAAAAGGTGCAACAATTAAAAATGGTTTTGAAATGTTAGTTTTTCAAGCTGAAAAAAGTTGGCGAATTTGGAATAAATAAATCTGTTAATTTAAATACTATTTGATAAAAAGTTTTTTACAAACTATTTATTCTTCAACTTTTTTAAAATCAATCGAAAGTGAATTTACACAATATCTTTGTCCAGTTTTAGTTGGGCCATCATCAAAAATGTGACCTAAATGGCTTTCACAATTGGTACAAATTATTTCTGTTCTAATCATTCCGTGTGAGGAATCCTTTATATATTTCACTTTTCCAGGAATAGATTCGTCAAACGAAGGCCAGCCACAATGTGCATCAAATTTCGAACTACTATAAAACAAAGGTTCTCCACAACCTCCGCAACAATATGTTCCTTTTTCGTAATGTAAGTTATACTTACCCGAATGTGGATATTCAGTCCCTTTTTGACGTAAAATTCTAAATCTTTCTTCGCCTAATTCTTGTTTCCATTCGGCTTCTGATTTTTCTATTTTATTTGACATATTTATTGTTTCAAAAATTTTAATGAAATTGAGTTTATGCAATATCTTTTTCCAGTTTTAGTAGGCTCATCTTCAAATAGATGACCTAAATGACCGCCACAATTAGAACACATTAATTCGTTTCTGTCCAAGCCTAAACTTGAATCTATTGCCGTAAACATTGCGCCTTTAATTGCTGTATCAAAACTTGGCCAGCCTATACCAGAATCAAATTTATTGGAAGAGTTAAATAATTTTTGGTTACATCCTGCACAAATATATATACCTTTTTGTTCATTGTGAACATATTTTCCTGTAAAAGGACGCTCGGTGTTTTTATGCCTTAAAACATCAAATGCTTCTGGACTCAATGTTTTTTTCCATTCTGCTTCTGTTTTTGTGAAAGGAAAAGTTGTTTTCGAATCTTTTTTTTGACCATTACAAGCAATAAATGGAATAATTAATAATAAAAATACTTTTTTCATGTTTTTAATTTTTTAAGAAATTTATAATTTTTTCAATAACAATCTTGTCTCCCAAAATTTTACGATGTCCTAATTTTTCGGTAATTAATAGTTGGCTATCTTTTAAATTTTTATGAATTTCATAAGCACAATCTACAGTAATTTCGTCATCATTTTTATCGTGAATAATTAAAACCGGAGTTGTAATAACTTCTGATACCATATACGCAGAAAGACTGTTCATAGTTTTATTTGCCTTTTTTTCAAAATGGTTCACTAATAAATTTAACACTTTTTTCGATAATTTTAATTTTGAAATAAAATCTGCAAAAATATCCAATACTTTATTTCCGCTACCAATAATTACTGCTTTTTTGGTATTTAAACCATCCTTTAAAGCGTTTAACAGCGCCATACCGCCCAATGA
>JAYUFJ010000309.1:0-4549 GCA_043738775.1 Flavobacterium sp.
ACTGTTAAATCATTAATCCAAGTATGGGTTATGTTTATGTTTACATTTACATCCGATATTGTAGTACCAGATGGAATATTAATTGTCGAGGTTCCAACAAACCCCGCTGTAACTGGAATAGTTAAAGAAGTATTATTTGAAGTAGTTGTGCAGGTAACTGTTCCTGTAGTAAATTTAAATGGTGTACCAAAAGTACCTGTACAAGTTGCATTTTTAGGTAAAACTCTCCAAAAATAATCAGTTGCAGATGTTAATCCAGAAGCTGTATACGAATTAGTAGTTACATTTCCTGTACTTACAAGTGATGCAAAATTCGCAACTGTTGATACTTGCACATCGTATGATGTTGCACTTGGATTTATATTCCAAGAAAGTGTTAATGAAGTTGGTTGCGTTACAGCATTGTTAGCTGGAGTAGTTAAGGTAGTATTCGCCAAACCTAAGTACAGGTAAAATGGTACTGTTTTAGTAGTGGCTCCAGAAGTTGCCGAAACTAAAATATTTGAGTTCCCTCCTAAACCAGTTAAATTGCCAACTGTCATAGTAACTAAACCATTTGCTGTTATTGAAGTTGGGCTAAAAGAAACTGTCGATCCCGCCGGATTTCCAGTTGCTGAAAAAGTTGTTACACCTGTAAAACCTGCTAATGCCGTATAATTGAAAGTAAAAGTTGTAGCGCTTAAACTACAAGCTATTGTGGTTTGGACGCTTGATTGAATTACTGCAAAAGTTGCTGTTGGTGCAGTAATTGTAAAAGGAATATTTGAAATATCAAAAAAAACATGATTGTTGCCTTTTACCATTATCTTATTATTTGCACCTATATTATTAGGAACTGTAATAACTTCACTACCATCGTTAGGTACTTTATTTGCCAATTGAATTGGGTAAGTGTAGCCACCATCTGTCGATAAAAATATGTCAACAAATCCAGCATTTACTCCATTAGCATTTGTTCCTGCAACGTTCCAAGTTACATTTTGATTAGATCCAGCAATCCAAGAAAGTGCAGTATCTGGTGAAGTTACTACAAATGGTCCAGCAGTTGGACTTACTGTTATTTTCATATCATCAAAGTTCGTTTGACCTACTTTGATTGGTGCTGTTGCACTATAAGGCACATTATCTCTTACAGTTACCCTAAAATTCAATTCACGACCTACTGAACTCAATGCTTCTGAAAGCATACCTGCATCACCACCAACTTGATCTGTAATTGGTGAATTAGCAACTATTGATTCTATTTTCGGAAAATACCTTGACGGAGTAACGGTAGGATTCCAAGAAATAAAGTTTGGACCTATAGTTTTTGTTGTACTTGCAGAACTAGCGGCGCCTGTATTTGAAGCTCCGTCATCATATTGCTCCCAACTGTAGGTAAGAGCATCATTCGCATTCGCATCGGTACCAACCGCTGTTAAAATATACGGTGTGCTTATAGGAATTGTATAATCTAAACCGGCATTTACTGTTGGTGTAGCATTATTACTTGTTATATTTGTGCTTATCGGGCAAGCCTTTGATTGTAAATTAGTTTGAATTTGCGCTATTGTAACCGCGTGATATTTATCTATAGAATGTGGCGCCACATCATTTGCAGTTATACCTGCGTAACCCATAATAGTTACTCCAGATCCTACTTCCATATTAACTCCTGCTCCCTCATTACTATTTGAAAAGGTGTGATTGCCTCCCAATTGATGTCCTACTTCGTGAACCACATAATCAATATCAAAATTATCTCCTTGTGGTATACCATCTGCTGGAGAAGTTATCCCTCTCCCTTTAGTAGAACCTGTGCCTGCTGCAACAGCATTAACACAAACGCAACCTATACAACCAGCATTTCCACCACCACCAGTAGCACCAAACATATGACCTATATCATAAGCAGCATTATTAGCCGCTAATGTTGTTGAAGGACCTGTAAGCGAAGTTGAAATGGCGTTTTGCAATTGTGTATTCCATTGACTCAATGTAGTCGAATATGGGTCTGTAGCTGGGTTGTAGTAAATAATATTGGTAGAAGAAGCCACTAAGTTTAAATGTAATGCTAAATCTTTCTCATAAACTCCGTTACAACGAGTTAAAGTAGCATTAAAAGCTGCTAATACTAACCCAACTTGAGCCGAAGAAGTAGCTCCAAAATAATTAGCATATTCAGCATTACAAGACTGTGCTAATCGCATTGTTCGTAAATTGGCATCACTAAATTTATTAATGTTTAAATTTGATTGCTCTTGTTTAATCACTTTTTCGACCATATTTCTATCATCTGTACTGCAGCTCCAAGCCAAACTACCTTTATTTCTATTTGATTTAAAAACAGCATATACAGTATGATCTTTAGAATAGGGTTCTATGAATTCATTTTCTTTGTCGGTTCTAAAAACCATGGTTTGAATTCCTTGAGGCGAAATACTTAATTTTAAAGTAGCATATTTATCAGTAATTCCTTTGCCCGAATATGCTCTTATTTCTGGAAATTGAGCTTGTAAATCAGCTTCAAAATTGGAAGCTTCAAAGATTTCAAATTGTTCTAATTTACCATCTACATTAGGTAATGAAATAACTAAAGTGGAACTATTTGACTTATTTAGATTTGTAAACAATGTTTGACGCATAATAGCTGTATTCAAACTATACAAATCAAATTGTTTTGGAAACGATTGCCTTGCTACTGACTTGTCAGTTTCCAAAATTTTGTTATTGAGCACATTGTATCTTGACCAAAACGCATCATTTTGTGCATTAATTTGAAAAAAAGTCAAACAAGTTATCAACATTAAAAGTAATTTATTTTTCATAATTCATTTATTTATTATTGTAAATTTTATAAACAAATGTATAAAAATTTTATATAACAACAAATTAATTTAGTAATAAATGAATTATCAACAATTTTTTAATAATTCAACTCATGATTTAGTTTGTTTTTTGAATTTAATTTAGATGAAATACTAGGGTAAAATAAACATTTGAGCAATTCGAGAAAATTTTAATTGATAATTCTATTATTATTTCCAAAAAATTAATAAACGAAAAACCCATAACATTCAAAAAATGAAAGTTATGGGTTTTTTAATTAAAAATTAAACTTAATTTTTAATTAACTTTTGGATGTAATTTAAATTTTCTAATTTTAAGTTTGTGCATGCCCAATAGAAACAAACAAGACTGTAAAAACAAGTAAAAATAGATTTCTTTTCATTATTTTTGTGTTAAATTAAACTCAAAATTAAATATTTTTATTGATTAAAATAATTATTTAACATCATAATTGCATTTAATTAGAAAATAAACATAATTGTAATACAAATCTTAAAAAAAATAACACAATTTAATTGAAAACCTTAAATAGCATAAATAACTATAACAGTTTAAAAAGTACAATATTAACTATAGGAACTTTTGATGGTGTTCACCTTGGGCATCGTAAAATTTTAAGCAAAATAATTCAATCGGCTAAAGAGTTAAATTGCGAAAGTTTAGTGCTTACTTTTTTTCCGCATCCGCAAATGGTTTTAAACGAAAGTTCAGATATAAAAATGCTCAACACTATGATTGAAAAAATTGAGATTTTAAATACCATAGGTGTTGACAATTTAATAATTCATCCTTTTGACAAAGAATTTTCACAATTATCAGCAATTGAATTTGTAAAAAACATTTTAGTTGATTTACTTAAAGTAAAAAAAATAATAATCGGTTATGACCATCGATTTGGAAAAAATAGAAGTGCTAATTTTGATGATTTAGTCGTTTTGGGCAAAAAATTCAATTTTGAGGTAGAACAAATTACCGCCGAAGAATTAAATGAAATTGCAATTAGTTCGACCAAAATAAGAACAGCCATCTTAAAAAATAATTTTAAAATGGCAAAAGAATATTTAAGTTATTCTTATTTTTTTAGTGGAAAAGTCTCTCGTGGTAAGCAACTTGGAAGAACGTTTGGTTATCCAACGGCTAATTTAGTAGTTTCAGAAAACTATAAGTTGCTTCCAAATGTAGGTGTATATGTAGTTAATTGTTCGATTAATGATAAAATATATCGGGGAATAATGAATATTGGTAACCGCCCAACAGTTAATGGAACTTACCAAAGCATTGAAGTTCACATTTTTGATTTTGATAAGGATATTTATAATGAAACCATAAAAATTATACCTTTAAAATTTATCCGCAAGGAACAAAAATTTAATTCATTAAACGAATTAAAAAATCAACTTGATATTGATAAATCAAATGCTTTACAGTTTTTTGAAAATAAATTGTAATAAATTATGATTTATTGTAAAAAGTATTTAATTTTTTAGTAATTTTATTAAAAATAATTATCAATTATAAATACACTTTTATGAAATTTACCAAGGAATTAAAGTATGGTTTTTTTATGTTTTTAGGAATAGGTTCTTATTTTCTTTTTATAGAATATATTGGCTTGTCAAAACAATATGCTTTGCGTATTTTAAACGTTTTTATTGTCATTTATTTTTTAAACAAAACCATTAAAGCCAATTTAGCCGAAGGTAAAAAAGGCTATATTGAT
>JAYUFJ010000310.1:0-1579 GCA_043738775.1 Flavobacterium sp.
TTCAAAAACCATTATACAATCATATTCGTAATATTGTGTTAAATCACGATGATGCAGATGATGTTTTGCAAAACACATTTGTAAAAGTATTTCAAAATATAAAAAATTTTAAAGGAGAAAGTAAACTTTTTTCATGGATTTATAGAATAGCGACCAATGAAGCAATTACCTTTTTAAACAACAAAGCCAAACGAAATGGTACCACAAGCGAGGCAATGCAAACCAAAATTGTTGATAATTTAAAAGCTGATGATTATTTTGACGGAAATGAAATTCAAATAAAATTGCAAAAGGCCATTAATTTACTTCCTCAAAAGCAACAACTAGTTTTTAAAATGAAATATTATGAAGAAATTAAGTACGAAGAAATGTCGGAAGTTTTAGGCACTTCTGTAGGTGCTTTAAAAGCATCTTACCATCACGCAGTAAAAAAAATTGAAGAATTTATAAAAAAGGATTAAACCTTTTGATATTTTAAAAGTCATAACAAATATGAAAAATTTAAATTTAGATAATCAACCCAAAATAACATCAGGATTTAAAACCCCCGAAGATTATTTTGAATCGTTTTCAGAAAAAATGTTTTTGAAGTTGAATTTTGAAAAACCAAAGGTTATTTCATTAACTTATCGAATTAAACAAAATAAAAAATGGTTGTTCGCAATTGCTTCAGTAGTTTTAATAACAATATCGATTTTATTTTATACTATCGAACAAAACAATATTGAACAAAAATATACAGCCGAAGTAGAAAATTATTTAACCAATCATCCTACTTTTTCAGACGATGAATTAGTTGATTTGTTAGACAATGAAGATATTTCAAAAATAAAAATTGATTCTAAACTTCAAAACGATGCTATTGAACAATCATTGATAGAAAATGCAGACATAGAACAGATAATTACAAATTAGATAAAATAAAAATGATACAAGTCAAACAAATTTCAGTTTTAATACTATTATTTTCTGGATTTACTTTTGCTCAAGGTGGCGGATTATTTAAAGAAAAAAAAGAGCAAATTAAAGCTTTAAAAATTGGATATATTACTAATGAATTATCTTTAACAAGTGATGAAGCTACTAGGTTTTGGCCATTATTTAATGCCTTTGAAGATAAACAACAAGAAATTCGTCAACAAAAATTAAAAAATTATTTATTTAAATTAGACGATTTAACTTTGGAAAGTTTATCAGAAAAAGAAGCAAATACATTGCTTGTTCAAATTGAAAATTCCGAAGACGAACAATTTCAATTACGCAAAAAATTTATAAATAGTTTAAAATCCGTATTACCAGCAATTAAAATTTTGAAACTAAAAAAAGCCGAAGATCAATTTAGCAAAAAATTATTGCAGCAATATCGAAAAGGAAAAGAATAAAATTAAATAAAATATTATTTATTAAAGTTGTAATTTTTATTGAAAAGTAATTTTTACAACTTTATTTTTACCCGCTGCTATGGCAGTTTTTTTATTTAAAAATCGAAGGGTATAAAGTGATGGGTCGTTACTAAATTGTTTCCAGTTTTCACCCGAATCCGAACTATAAAAGAGACCATTAGCACCAACCGATACGA
>JAYUFJ010000311.1:0-1574 GCA_043738775.1 Flavobacterium sp.
AATTTTGTTCAATAAAATGAACGATTTGGAAGATAAAAACAAGAGATTAACAAAAGAACTAGCAATTTTAAATCAATCAAATTTTCAACAATTGCAACAAATTGAATTATTGAAAAAGGATTGTAACACTTTAAAAATGACCAATTCACTATTAGGCAGTGACGATTATAAACGAGATACCAAACTGAAAATAAATTCATTAATAAGAGAAATTGATTATTGCATAGCGCAATTAGCAGATTAAATTTATGGATGACAAATTAAAAATTAAAATATCAATTGCAGATAGAGTTTACCCATTAACGGTTGAACTGTCTCAAGAAGAAGGATTGCGAAGTGCTTCAAAAAAAATTGATGTAATGATAAAACAGTTTGAAGAAAATTATGCCGTTCGAGATAAACAAGATGTTTTGGCAATGTGTGCCTTACAGTTTGCATCACAAACGGAACAAAAAAGTGTCGATATTGCAGTTGATGAATCAGAAACATTAACTAGATTGACAAAACTAAATAATTTACTTGGCGATTATCTTAACAAATAATAAATCAATTAAAAAAACGTTCTTACAAATAACCTAAAAATACTGCCTACATTAGTACATTTTTGGTAAACTCAACACTAACAAATTAAAATGAGTGAATCGTCGCACTATAGCAAGCCTTTAAGTAGGAAGCTTGAACAGCGAGTTAGCTCAAAACTTGTCTATTCGAGTTTATTCAATTCAACTAATGTAGGTTTTTTTATATATACAAACATTAATAAATTATGGACATAATACAAATACTTATTGGAGCAATTACAGGAATTGCCATTGGATTCGGAATAGCAAAAATGCTTGAAAAAACTGCAAATTCAAACCTTTTAAACAATGCAAAAAATCAAGCAGCATTAATTTTAAAAGATGCAAACTCCGAGGCCGAAAATATTAAAAAAGACAAGCTTTTACAAGCAAAAGAAAAATTTTTAGAATTAAAAAGCGAACATGAAACTGAAATTTTAGCCAAAGATAAACGAATGGCTGAAGTTGAAAAACGCATTCGTGATAAAGAATCACAAGTTTCAAGTGAATTATCAAAAGCCAAAAAAGTAAATGATGATTTCGAAGCAAAAGCGCACGAATATACTGGTAAAATTGAACTTTTAGATAGAAAACATAGCGAGGTTGATAAAATGCATAAAAGTCAAGTGCAACAACTTGAAGTAATTTCGGGTCTATCGGCCGAAGATGCTAAAGAACAATTGGTTGAAAGCCTCAAAGCCGAAGCAAAAACTAAAGCTATGGCTCACATTCAAGAAACAATTGAAGAAGCAAAATTAACTGCTCAACAAGAAGCAAAAAAAGTTATTATTTCTACAATTCAAAGAATCGGTACTGAAGAAGCTGTTGAAAATTGTGTTTCTGTTTTTAATATTGAATCGGATGATGTTAAAGGAAGAATTATTGGTCGTGAAGGGCGAAATATCCGTGCATTAGAGGCAGCTACTGGTGTCGAAATTATTGTTGACGATACTCCCGAAGCTATAATTTTATCTTGTTTTGACCCAGTTCGTCGTGAAATTGCTCGTTTGGCAC
>JAYUFJ010000312.1:0-1572 GCA_043738775.1 Flavobacterium sp.
GTGGATAGCGGGAAATTGCTTCAAATTAATAACTTTACAAATATAAATGTTTTAGTATGAAATTAATAAATGTTGATGACTTTAAGGTTATTGGAAAAATTAAATTGCAAAAATTGCCAACTTTATTGGATGTAAATGTTGATGATGAAGAGAAAGAAAAGGCACTTTTAAATGTTCAAAAAAAGTTAAGCGAACGCCAAGATGCTATGTATGCGCATAATAAACACGGAGTTTTAATTTGTTTGCAAGGCATGGATACCAGTGGAAAAGATAGTTTGATTCGTGAGGTTTTTAAAGAATTTAATCCTAGAGGTGTTGTGGTGTATAGTTTTAAAACTCCGAATTCGACAGAGTTGGAGCATGATTATTTATGGCGTCATTACTTGGCCTTGCCCGAAAAAGGGAAATTTGCTGTTTTTAATAGAACACATTATGAAAATGTTTTGGTTACTCGTGTTCATCCCGAATATATTTTGGCTGAAAACTTACCAGGAATAGAGTCGGTTGATGCTATAACACCACAGTTTTGGGAAAATAGAATGGAGCAAATTAATAATTTTGAGAAGCATATTTCGCAAAATGGAACTTTGGTCTTAAAGTTTTATTTTAATATGAGTAAAGAGGAGCAACGAAAAAGATTGTTGCAAAGGCTTGAAAATAAAAAAGATAACTGGAAGTTTTCGGTTAACGATTTAAAAGAAAGAGAAAATTGGGATAAATATATGCAATTTTACGAAGAGGCAATTAACAAAACATCGAATGTAATTGCGCCTTGGTTTGTAATTCCGGCAGATGATAAAAAAATGGCTCGTTATATTGTTGCAAAAATTATTTGGGAAGAATTACAAAAATTGACTGATATAAAAGAACCCGAATTGGATGTTGAGGTTAAAAAAAATATTGATTTATATAGAGAAATTCTTAAGAAATAATCAAAGCCTAGCATTTTAACTTTACACTCTTTTTGGGAGAGTGGCAAAACCAATTTTTTAAGTTTCATAATGAATTTGATCGATTTTAGCTAAAAATTTAGTTTAATTGGGCAATTATTATTTTATATAAAAATAACATGCAAGTTTTTAGTTTTTTAAATTTGGTTAAAGCCTAAAATAAATTTATTGATAAAACAATACTGCATTTAATTATCTTTGTAAAAAATGAACAAAGTGCAATTAACCAAATATACCAAAGAATTTTCATATAACTTAAAACTGGCATATCCGGTAATTTTAGGAATGTTGGGTCATACTTTAATAGGAATTGTTGACAATATAATGGTAGGTAAATTGGGTGCTACCGAATTGGCTGCTGTTTCGTTGGGAAATAGTTTAATTTTTATAGCTATGTCAATCGGTATAGGTTTTTCAACTTCAATCACTCCAATTATTGCCGAAGCACACGCCGAAAATGATTTTGATAAAGTAAAATCGACGTTTCATAATGGTCTTTTTTTATGCACTATTCTCGGATTTATGTTATTTCTTTTAATAGTTTTTTGTCAACCAATAATGGAAATCTTGCAGCAACCCAAAGAAGTAATCGTTTTGGCAAAACCCTATTTATACTGGGCTG
>JAYUFJ010000313.1:0-4518 GCA_043738775.1 Flavobacterium sp.
ATTCAACTAATTTTTCTTTAAAGTTAATGTAGTTATCAAAATATTCGGCTAATTCAATTTCCTTGAATTTTACTAACAAATCTACGTCGCTGTCTTTGTTAAAATTTGAATTTAATACCGAACCAAACAAATACATTTTTTCAACGTTGTAATTGATACAAAGTTTATTTAGATTTTCTATGTTAAAGTCAATATTTTTCATTCTACAAATTTAATTAAAAAATATTTTCATTTGCACGATTTTGGAAATAATTTCTGCCAACTCTGTAATATACGCAATTCAATTTTTAAACCCCTCAATTATAAATAGTTTAAAAAAAATATACGTATTGCGTTTTTATAATACATTGCAAACATACAAATTACTTATTCATAAAACTTATCATAAAAGAGGCTTTTTATTTTTTAATTGTGTCTTAATTGATTAAAAATAAATACTCTTTGATTAAAAATAGTATCACAATAAAGTTTAATGCAAATTCTAAAAAAGATATTAAAACAGATTTTTTATATTTATAAATTCCATAAAATTCATATATTTTTCTCAATTTTAGTAATATAAAAACTTATTTAAACTGCATTCCAAATCACATCATTGGGAACAGGTGCAATAATTTCAATATTTTTTTTTGAAACAGGATGAATAAAAACCAATTTTCTGGCATGTAAATGTATTCCTCCATCGGGATTACTACGGTCAAAACCATATTTTAAATCGCCTTTTATTGGGCAACCAATGGCTTGTAATTGCGATCGTATTTGATGGTGACGACCCGTATGTAAATTAATTTCTAAGGCAAAATAATTGTTTAATTCTTTAATGATTTTGTACTCCAAACTTGCTTGTTTGCTATCGGGAACTTCTTTTAAATGAGCTTTCGAAGTGTTATTTTTTTCATTTCTTTTTAAATAATGAACTAATTTATCTTCTTTTTTTAAAGGTTTGTTTTTTACAATCGCCCAATAAGTTTTTTGGGTTTCTCGATTGCTAAACATTTCATTTAAACGTGTTAACGCTTTTGATGTTTTGGCAAAAACTACAATTCCGGTTGTGGGCCTGTCCAAACGATGTATAACGCCTAAAAAAACTTCTGTAGGTTTATTGTACTTTTCCTTAATATACTCTTTAACAACTTCCGATAAAGGTTTGTCTCCTGTTTTATCGCCTTGTACAATGTCTCCAACACGCTTGTTAACCACAATTATATGATTGTCCTCATGAAGAATTTGCAAGTTGTTTTTATTAGAAAATATCTTTTCTGCCATTTGAAATTTAAAAGCTTCAATTTAAAATATGCTGTTGGTTATTTAAAATTTGTTATCTCAACCATAAAATCTAATATTGCTCACTCTCGTTTGGAAAATCCTTTGATTTCACATCGGCAACATAATTCCCAATAGCTTTGGTCATTTGGTCAAACAAATCTAAATACCGACGCAAAAAGCGTGGATTAAATTCGTTATTCATCCCCAACATATCGTGAATCACCAATACTTGCCCATCTACTCCGCCACCAGCACCAATTCCGATAACGGGAATCGTAATACTTTTGGCTACTTTTTCGGCTAAATGTGCTGGAATTTTTTCTAGAACTAGTGCAAAACAACCTACTTTTTCAAGCATTTTTGCATCTTGCAGTAATTTTTCAGCTTCCTCTTCCTCTTTTGCTCTTACGGTATAGGTTCCGAATTTATAAATAGATTGTGGTGTTAAACCTAAATGTCCCATAACAGGAATTCCAGCATTTAATATTTTTTTAATGGAGTCTTTAACTTCGCTTCCGCCTTCTAGTTTTACTGCATGTCCTCCACTTTCTTTCATAATTCTAATGGACGATCGTAAGGCTTCTTTAGAATCGGATTGATAAGTACCAAAAGGCAAATCAACAACTATTAAAGCTCTTTCACAAGCGCGAACAACTCCTGATGCGTGATAAATCATTTGATCTAAAGTTATTGGTAACGTAGTTTCGTGACCAGCCATTACATTACTTGCCGAATCGCCAACTAAAATAACATCAACACCTGCCGAATCTACAATTTTTGCCATAGAATAATCATAGGCAGTGAGCATTGAAATTTTTTCGCCATTGGCTTTCATTTCTATTAATGACTTGGTTGTTATTCTTTTATAATCTTTTTTCGCAACTGACATAGAATTATAGTTTTTCGAGTTCAAATTTTAGGCTTCAAAATGTAAAAGTACTAAATTCAACAATTCGTGTAACATTATTTATTAAATTGCACAATATATTAAATAAAATATCTTGATGAAAAAATATATTATTATTTGTTTATTTATTTGTTTTTCTATCTCAAATGCTCAAAATCAAGAGGTTCAAAAAACTATTGAGAATTTTTTTAAAGCCTTTCACGCAAAAGATTCTATAAAATTAAAATCAATTTGTGCACAAAAAATGATTTTGCAATCGATAGTGGAAGAAAAAAACGGAGCAAAACTTACAGAAGAAAAAATAAGTGAATTTTATAAATCGATAGTATCGATTGCGTCAAATGCTAGTTTTAATGAAAAAATTTTAAGTTATAATATTCAAATTGATGGGTCAATGGCTCTTGTTTGGGCGCCTTATGAGTTTTATTATAACGGTAAATTGAGTCATAAAGGGGTAAATTTATTTACTCTTTTTAAAGAAACCGATGTTTGGAAAATTATTTATATTATTGATACACGAAGAAGATAAATCTATCAAATACAAAGTTTAATTATTTCATTTATTGTATTTTTGCATCCATTAAATCATTAAATGAAACTATTATATCATTACCTTAAAAAGCATTATAAATTATTACTTTTGGCCCTATTAATGGCAGCAATTAACACTTGTTTTAGTATGAGTGATTCGGTTATTACCGGAAAATTGATGCAAGATTGTGGTGTAGGTGTTTTGCATTACAAGGGTAACGAAATAGGTTTTTTAAAATCGCTTTCTTTTTGGTTAGGACTTTCCTTGGCTGCAGCAATGATTTCCAGATTAACTAAAAATTTTCAAGATTACTTTACCAATTCTGTAATTCAACGATCGGGAGCAGCAATGTACACCGATGGAATTAAAAAATCACTTGATTTACCTTATGAAGATTTTGAAGATCAACGAAGTGGTGAAACTTTGAGTATGCTGCAAAAAGTGCGTTCCGATTCGGAAAAATTAATTCAACTTTCTATTTCTTTGGTTTTTCAAACCTCAATTGCATTTGTTTTTGTTATTATTTATAGTTTTCATATCGACCCTCGAATTCCGTTAATTTTTATTATTGCAGCACCAATTATTGCAATTTTAAGTTCGTATTTAGGTAAAAAAATAAAGATTGTTTCTCGTAAAATTATTGGTAAAACCAATGCTTTAGCAGGTGCAACTACTGAAAGTTTACGAAATATTGAATTAGTAAAAAGTTTAGGATTGGTTCATCAAGAAGAGAAACGATTGAACCTCAATACATTGAAAATTTTAAAATTAGAGCTTCAAAAAATTCGGTTTATTCGAAGTTTGAGTTTTATTCAAGGCACCACGGTTCATCTATTGCGTACCTGTGTGGTTTTTTCGTTGTATTATTTTTTATTTGGAGAAAAAATTATCGTAGGAGATTTACTTACTATGGTTTTCTTTACCTTTTTTATTTTTGGTCCTTTACAGGAATTGAGTGCTTTTATTATTGTTAGAAATGAATCGAAAGTTTCATTAGAAAATTTTCAAAATTTATTAATTGCAAAGTCCGAATTCAAACCCAAAAATCCATCAAAACTTGGATTCATTGAATCATTAATTTTTTCAAAAGTAAGTTTTAAACACAAATCGGCTCAACAAAATGCAGTTGAAAATATTGATTTTACTATTAAAAAAGGAGAAACTGTTGCATTTGTAGGTCCTTCGGGAGCAGGAAAAACTACTTTGGTAAAATTATTGGTCGGATTATATGCTCCTAAAGAGGGCAAAATTTCCTATAACGGTATTCCATCATCAGAAATTGATATGTTAGAAATTCGAAAACAATTGGGTTTTGTTACCCAAGATGCTCAACTTTTTTCGGGAACTATTCGTGAGAATTTATTATTTGTAAAACCCTCGGCAACCGATGAAGAGTTGCTTGATGTATTAAAACAAGCCAGCTGTACAAAATTGTTACAACGAGCCGATGAAGGATTAAACTCGACAATAGGCGAGGGCGGGATTAAAGTTTCGGGTGGCGAAAAACAGCGCCTATCAATTGCTAGAGCTATTTTACGAAATCCGAATTTATTAATTTTTGATGAAGCAACTTCAGCACTTGATTCTATTACCGAAGAAGAAATTAATTCAACCATTAAAAGTATTTCCGATAAAAATAGAATTACGGTTTTAATTGCACATCGACTTTCAACAATTATGCATGCCGATAAAATATTTGTTTTAGAGCAAGGTAAAATTATTGAGCAAGGCAAACATGATGTTTTATTACTCGAAAAAGGTTTGTATTACGCTATGTGGCGCCAACAAATTGGCGAGCGAAAATAAAATCAAC
>JAYUFJ010000314.1:0-4513 GCA_043738775.1 Flavobacterium sp.
GATATGGAAGTGGTTAAAGAGTTTTTGGAATATAGAAAATAAAGAAAAATAATAGGTGTTTCCAAAACCAATTTGGATTTTTGAGTTATAAAATTTGAGATTTAAAATAAAAATTATGCTATACTATTTATTCGAATATTTAGACAAAATAATGGATATTCCTGGAACAGGAGTTTTTCAATACATAACTTTTCGATCTGCGTTAGCGTTAATTTTATCGTTATTGCTATCAACAATTTATGGCAAAAAAATAATCGCAATTTTGCGTAAAAAGCAAATGGGCGAAACCGTTCGTGAATTGGGTTTGCAGGGTCAAGCTCAAAAAGCAGGAACGCCAACTATGGGTGGAATTATAATAATTATTGCAACATTGATTCCAGTTTTTTTGTTTACAAAATTGAATAACATTTATATTATTTTACTTATAATTACCACATTATGGATGGGAACTATTGGGTTTATAGATGATTATTTAAAAATTCTTAAAAAAGACAAAGAAGGTTTAAAGGGCAAATTTAAAATTGTAGGTCAAGTAGGATTGGGAATTATTGTAGGTTCAGTTTTATATTTTCATCCAGAGGTAACTATTCGTGAAAAAATAGGAAAATCGGTGGCTTTTAATCAAACCGAACAAGTAATTAATCAAGAAAATAAGGCAATAAAATCGACCACAACAACCATTCCGTTTACCAAAAACAATGAGCTTGATTATGCCCGAGCTTTAAAATTTTTAGGGGATGGTTACGAAAATTGGGCTTGGTTAATTTTTATTCCAGTCGTAATTTTCATTATCACTGCTGTTTCAAACGGTGCCAACTTAACCGATGGAATAGATGGCTTAGCAGCTGGTACATCAGCAATATCTGTACTTGCTTTAGCAATTTTTACTTTCGTTTCAGGGAACGTAATTTTATCGAGTTATTTAAACGTAATGTATATTCCCAATTCGGGTGAAATGACAGTTTTCATAGCCTCGTTTGTTGGAGCTTTAGTTGGTTTTTTATGGTATAATTCTTATCCTGCATCGGTTTTTATGGGTGACACAGGTAGTTTAACCATTGGCGGAATCATTGCTGTTTTAGCAATTATGGTTCGTAAAGAAATGCTTTTACCTGTTTTGTGTGCCATCTTTTTTGCCGAAAGTTTATCCGTTATTTTACAGGTTTCCTATTTTAAATATACCAAAAAACGTTTTGGTGAAGGACGAAGAATTTTCTTGATGTCGCCATTGCATCACCATTATCAAAAAAAAGGCTATCACGAAAGTAAAATAGTTACTCGATTTTGGATAGTCGCCATTATGTTGTCAATTGTATCCATAGTTACATTAAAATTGAGATAAAATGAAGCGATTAGTAATTTTAGGAGGTGGCGAAAGCGGAATTGGAACTGCTATTTTAGGAAAAAAAGAAGGGTATGATGTTTTTGTTTCTGATTTTGGAAAAATTGCTGATAATTATAAAGAAGTTTTAATCATCAACCAAATACAATTTGAAGAAGAACAACATACTGAAAATTTGATTTTAAATGCAGATTTGGTTATGAAAAGTCCTGGAATTCCTGAAAAAGTAACCATTGTAAAAAAATTAATCGAAAAAGGAATTCCAGTAATATCAGAAATTGAGTTTGCCTGTCAATTTACAAATGCAGTAACTATTGGAATTACAGGAAGTAATGGCAAAACAACCACTACTATGCTGACTTATCATTTATTAAAATCGGGCGGATTAAATGTTGGTTTGGGCGGGAATGTGGGAAAAAGTTTTGCCTGGCAAGTTGCCGATGATGATTATGATTTTTATGTTTTGGAATTAAGTAGTTTTCAATTAGATGGTTGTTTCAATTACAATCCACACATAGCAATTATTACCAATATAAGCCCCGATCATTTAGACAGATACGATTACAAATACGAAAATTATATAAAATCAAAGTTCCGAATAACGCAAAATCAAACCGAAAATGATTATTTAATTTACGATGCTGATAACGAAGAAATTATGAATATGATACTAACTAACAACTCAATTAAGGCTCAATTAATTCCTTTTTCAATTACAAAACCTTTAAATAAAGGTGCTTTTTTAAACAATTCAATTATGGAAATTCAAATTACCGAAGAAGAACTATCAATGCCAATTGAAAACATAGCACTTGAAGGAAAACACAATTTAAAAAATGCAATGGCAGCAACATCGGTAGCCAACATATTAAAAATTCGAAAAAAAACAATTCGCGAAAGCTTATCAAATTTTCAAGGAGTAGCTCACCGACTAGAAAAGGTTTTAAAAATTAACAATGTTCAGTACATTAATGACAGTAAAGCAACCAATGTAAACGCAGTTTTTTTTGCTCTTGATAGTATGACAGCACCAACTGTATGGATTGTTGGCGGTGTTGATAAAGGCAATGATTACAACGAATTGATGGCTTTGGTAAACGAAAAAGTAAAATCAATAATTTGTATTGGTATTGATAACAGCAAAATTTTTGAAGCTTTCGGCAATGTCGTTGATGTTATGGTTGAGGTAGAATCGATGGTCGATGCAGTTAAAACTGCCCAACATTTAGCCGAAAAAGGCGACACCGTTTTATTATCGCCAGCTTGCGCAAGTTTCGACTTGTTTAAAAATTATGAAGATAGAGGGGAACAATTCAAAGAAGCAGTTAGAAACCTATAACTTGCAAGTTTTAAATAAATGAAAAAAATAATAAATAGTTTAAAAGGAGATAAAGGCATTTGGGCATTCGTGTCTCTTTTGGCAATTTTTTCATTTATGCCAGTTTTTAGCGCAAGCAACAATTTGGCCTACATGCGTCACGGATCAGGTAATGCCATAACCTATCTTATTAAACATTTGGTTCATTTATTTATTGGTTTTTTAATTATTTATCAAGTTCATAAAATTCCTTATAACCATTTTAGATTTTGGTCACGATTATTTTTACCCATTGCCTGGTTACTTTTAATATTAGTAATGATAAAAGGTACTGTTATAGATGGAGCAAATGCCAGTCGATGGTTAGAGGTACCGTTTATCGGAATCACATTTCAACCTTCAACAATGGCAGCTTTAATATTATATATTTATGTTGCTAGGTATTTGGCCAAAACTCGAACGGAAGAACCCACTTTTAAAACTTCTGTTATAGAACTATGGACACCTGTATTTGTAACACTAATTCTAATTTTACCCTCCAATTTTTCTACAGCAGCTTTAATCTTTTTAATGGTGATGATGCTAGTTTATATAGGGCATTATCCATTGAAATATATCGGAATTATTATAGTTTCTGGAATGCTTTTTTTAACATTTTTCTTCTTGTTGGTTAAAGCATTTCCCGATGCTTTTCCAAACCGTGTAGATACTTGGATAAGCCGAATCGAAAGTTTTAGAAACAATAAACCAAGTGATGATGACTATCAAATTGAAAAAGCAAAAATAGCAATAGCTTCGGGCGGAATATACGGATTGGGTCCAGGTAAAAGTGTGCAACGAAATTTTTTACCGCAATCGTCTTCCGATTTTATTTTTGCAATAATTGTTGAAGAAAACGGATTAATTGGTGCTTTAGGAGTGCTTGCAATATATCTATTATTATTATTTCGATTTATAGTTGCAGCACATAAATCGACTAATTTATTTGGTAAATTACTGGTCGTTGGGCTCGGTTTTCCAATAATCTTTCAGGCTTTAATTAATATGATGGTCGCTGTAGAATTACTTCCTGTAACCGGACAAACATTGCCCTTAATCAGTAGCGGAGGAAGTTCTATTTGGGTAACCTGTATAGCACTTGGAATAATTTTAAGCGTAACTCGTAAAGAAGAAGAAATAGCAGAAACAAATGCCGAAAGTCAAAAACGTGATGAAGCCCTAAAAAAATTAATCGATAAGCAATTGCTTGATGATGAAGAATCCGAAAACGAAACTTTTTCAATTTTAGATAACAATCCATTGCAACCAATTTTAAACAGATAAATTAAAATGTCAACATTAAAATTCATTTTAAGCGGAGGAGGAACTGGCGGACATATTTATCCAGCTATAGCTATTGCAAACGAACTGAAAATGCGTTTTCCAGATGCACAATTTCTTTTTGTAGGAGCCCAAGATAAAATGGAAATGCAAAAAATACCACAATCTGGTTACAAAATCGAAGGATTATGGATTGCGGGTTTGCAACGAAAATTGACACTTCAAAATGTAATGTTTCCTTTTAAATTAATAAGCAGTTTATTAAAATCGCGTAAAATAATTAAACAATTCAAGCCCAATGTAGTTATTGGTACCGGTGGATTTGCAAGTGGGCCGCTTTTACAAATGGCAAATTATTTAAATATTCCAACAGTTATTCAAGAACAAAACTCATTTCCAGGAATTACCAATAAATTATTAAGTAAAAAAGCAAATAAAATTTGTGTAGCCTATGAAAATTTAGAACGTTATTTTCCAAAAAGCAAAATCATTTTAACCGGAAATCCAGTACGTCAAGATTTATTAGAAATCAA
>JAYUFJ010000315.1:0-1567 GCA_043738775.1 Flavobacterium sp.
CACAAACACGACCTTTATCTCATTCCAATTTTACTTGTAGTCAGCATAGCGGGAACATTCATTGGAAAAAAAATCTTAACGAGAGTTTCAGAGCAACAATTTAAATCCATTGTATTGATTTTGGTTTTGCTCACTGGTATCGTTACATTTTCAAAATTGGTTTCATCGTAACAAGAGCCTTTACCTCAGTAGTGGCCAGTTAAAATGAAATTTATAAAATTTAAGAACAAGAAATGCTTAGAATCGGATGAGATCGAAGTTTTAAAATTTTCAATTTTCAAAATCAATTTCAAGTCGTCACCTTTAAAATTTGAAGGTTCAATCATGTGTATCAAGCAATTAGATTCAAACGTTAATTTTTTAACTGGCCACTAGTGCCTTTACCTAATAAATAAATTTAGCTTTAAACATTACAAATAATAAATAGTATGGCAACAAAAAATCAAATCGGACTTGACAAAACAAAAAGCAAATCACTTGCTGACGGGTTAAACAAATTATTAGCTGACTACATGATGTTCTATCAAAACACAAGAGGTTTGCATTGGAACATCAAAGGAGAAAAGTTTTTCGAGCTGCATTTAAAGTTTGAAGAACTCTACACCAATCTTCTTTTGAAAGTAGACGAAGTGGCAGAAAGAATTTTGACATTGGGTGCAACACCACTACACACTTTTGACGACTACAAAAACACAGCGAAAATTAAAATTGTAAAAGATGTTTCTGACGGTAAGAAAGGTGTCCAGACAATTTTGGATGCCTTTGAAATTCTTATTGTCAGACAAAGGGAGCTTTTAAATCTTTCTGCTGATGCTGGTGACGAAGGCACTAATGCACTAATGAGTGATTACATCCGTGAACAAGAAAAATTAGTTTGGATGTATTCATCTTTCTTAAAAAAGTAAAATGACTGCAAACATTGACGGAATCAGCTTCGTTGAGAGGGTAGCACGAACGCATAACAAGGGGTTTGCGATAGCGGGGGTTCCGTGCTTCGCAGACACATTTGTGCAAAGTGGAAGTTCAGTTCTCCGAATAAAATTTAGTGCTAAAACTCCCCGCCATCGCAAACCCCCCAAACGTTATAGCCAATGGTAGGACGACCGTGCAAACGACCGACCTAAATTTTTGACAATAAAACACAATACATAAATTGAAAACATTAGTTTATAGCATTCACGGTTTTGATAAACTTTTTTTGGAAAAGGCAGCACAGAGAAAACACGAACTGGTCTTTACCGAGAAACCTTTAAATGAAACTACTGTAAATCTTGCAAAAGATTTTGAAGCAGTCGCACTTTTTACATCTGACAACGCCTCGGCAGAAATAATAGAAACCTTATGTGCTTTCGGAGTGAAATTTATTGCACTCCGTTCTGTTGGTTATGACCACGTAGATATGACAAAAGCAAAACAATTAGGAATTAAAGTGGCCAATGTTCCGGCTTATTCTCCTTATGCAATTGCAGAACATTCCGTTGCTCTACTGATGGCATTGAACCGAAAAATAATATTAAGCCAACAGTTAATGCAACAAAATGATTTTCGGTTAGACAAATTAATTGGT
>JAYUFJ010000316.1:0-12405 GCA_043738775.1 Flavobacterium sp.
TTTAGAAGTCTAAACAAATCCTTTTCAGACCAAAGATGCAATAATTTTAATATTGTTTTTGGATTATAAGTGAACTTCCGATTGTATCGGAAATAGTTGCCAATCATCGGAATTGATTTGAATTGAATATTTGTTGAAATAATTTTAAAAAATTTCAAAAATGGCTCAAATTCAATTTCTTAACTGTTCTCCTGAACAAGTAGGATCCCAAATTACTGGTGGGACAAAAAAGACTCTAAAATCGGTTAAATCCAAAAATCACATTAATTTTAAAACTATTTTAGAATTTATTTTATTAATAATAAAAATAGGGCAAAAAATTGATCCGAAAATGATTTCTGATTTTATTCTTAAAGTCAACATTTTCTTTGAAAATCATCATTTATTTTAAATTCAATTGATACCTCTCCTTAATGTTTTTACTATAAAAACTTCCTTTAGATTCTGCTTTTATAAAATTTTGCCAAACTGTTTTGGGAACGTTTTGGTGTATGTATGTTTTTTTTGATGTTTTGAGAACTAAAAAACCAGTTTTGTTATCGCAACTATAATATTTTGCCGACGTTATCCAAGAACTATCTGATACGTCGGCATTATCTGTAAAAGCAAATGTTGAGTTTAAAATTAATTTTGTTGCTTGTTCGTAACTACTAAACCCATTTGATAATTTATTACAGTCTTGCGAATAACAATGCAAACCAATTAGTAACGAGAATATTAGGAAGATTTTTTTCATTATTATTAAACAACCTGCAAAGTCAATCCCAAAGCATTAATAATTTGAGTGAAATTAGATATTTGCATATCGGTTTTACCTTGTTCTATTTTAGCAATATAGGCTCGTTCCTTGCCTATTTGGTCTGCGAGTTCTTGTTGGGTCAAATGCTTTTCTTTGCGTTTTTCTTTTATCAATTCGCCATAATAATAGGCGTTTGCTTTTGCGCTGAATTCTGCACGTTCAGGCGTTCCTAACTTGCCATAATTTTCGTCTAAATAGTCGTTCATTGTAGGCAATTGTTTTATTTTTTCCCAATTTAATTTTGTTCTGTCCATTGTTCTAGTAATTTAATTGCTTTTTTTATTTGTTTGTCGTAATCTTTTGTAGATTTTTTCATAAATCCATTAAGAAATAATATATTTTTACATTGTGTTATATTGTCGTGGTCAAGTGCAAAAACAATAATTCGATATTCATTATTAACTTGTATTCGCACTTCGTAAAAATCGCTATTGACTAACTTTTTTGCAACTTTGGTATTAATGACTGGTTGCATTGAAATTATTTCTGTCAGATATACTATTTTATCTTTTGTTTGTTGGTCTAAATTTTCAAGGAATAACAAAAAATCGTCTGTTCTAAATATTGTTCTCATAGATTATTATTCTACAAATGTAATTAATTCGTTACAATTAAACAAATTAATTTGCGTTTCTAATTATTTTAAGTTGCGGTTCTTTCTCTTTGTGTAAGTCTTTATAAAATTGCATAAATAAGTCTGCATTTGCATCTTTGTCTTCACGTTTATTGATGTAAGTTAAAAACAAACTTTCTTTTGAATGTCCAGTTATGTTAATTAAAATTGGGGTTGGAATTTTTTTATAATAATTGGTTGCAAAAGAACGTCTGAAACAATGCGATGCAATTAAATCATACTTTGGAAACATTCCTAATTCTTTGCGATTGGTTTCGGTATTAAGTTTTGTTCCTTTGACAATAGTGTCGATTCCTGCGAGTTTGCAAACCACCTTTGAGTACTCGTTTAATTTTTGATGTTGTATTTTTTTCGGGAAACTATTTTCTATAATATTAATAACGTGGGGTGCAATTACACCAATAGTTACACTTTTATTTGTTTTCTGTTGTATAATATCAATATAATAACTCTTGCTGTTGTACCTAATATTATCGTGTGTAATTCCTAATAAATCACTTCCACGTTGCCCAATTTCGCAACCCAATAAAATCCAATTTCGGGCGTTATTAAGTGTTTCGGGTGTTATAGAAATACCTTTTGTGAGTTCGGGATTTGCTTTTTTAAATGCTGTAAGTTGTTCAATATCTGTAAAATCAGCATTTTGTATTTGTTGCAATTCGTCAAACGATAATGTTTGTATGTAACGGTCGTTTTCACTTTCTCTAAAATGTTGAATAGTTTTTGAATAAGCCGATATTGGAATGTCGTTTTTTTCTGCATCAATACAAACGGTTTTCAAAATCTCTAATTGTTTTCCCGAATAGTTAGTTGAATATTTTTTGGTATTAACTAGCCAGTTTGTGAATTTTTCAACAAATGGTTTTGTAAAGTCTATAAATTGAATAGGTTTAATAATGGTTTGATATTCTAAAATAATGTTTTTGAATAAAGTATAGTTTTTTATGGTACTTGCACTCAAACCAATTTTAAAACCTCCATTAGTTTTTACTTTTCGAGTGTTTGCATTGTCTATAATATACTGAATGTGATTAACCAACAAGCCTAAATCTGTTTTAACAATCCTGTTAAAACAATCGTTTATTTTTGTTTTTAACCAATCTTCGTCTATCAAAACATTATTCGCTAAATCGTTGTTGAGGTTATCAAAAACAAAAGTTTCTAACTTATTGAGAGTTGAATGTAAATTTTTATTTTCTGGATTAGTTTGTTTGGGGCGATTTGTGGTTGTACTCCAATCTTTTGGATTTATTGTAAAACCACTACTAACTTCTAACAAATTGCCTCTACCAGCCGATAAATATATTTTGATAGAAACATTTTTGTTTGCTTTACTTCTTAATCTAAATTGTACTGATGCCATATTTATGAACGTTTAAACTGTTGAACATTCAAATATAATCAATTTTTAAAACTTGCCAAACATTTGCCAAACATATTTAATATACATTCAATTTCATTCAATCTATTTAGATGTTCCAAGTAATCCATTTTAATCATTAAGCATTGTATTTATTGATATTATTTCTAAATTTGCAGTGTTTTAGAAGCATTAAAAAAAACATCAAATTGCATATATAGGCGTGTAGGTTCGAGTCCTATTATCCGCACAACAATATAGTCCTATTTATTTGTAAATCAAGTAAATAGGGCTTTTAATTTCTACATATTCCCCTAAAAACTATCTTATTTCATAAAGTGTAATAAAAAAAACTTGATTTAATATTGTCGAATTAGAATAATGAATATGTTGAAAAAAGTTAAAACCTATCTTACAAGTATCGTTTTATTGCTCTCTATATTATGTACTTGAAATTATAAAAGTTTATCAGGTTTGGTATTTATCCACAAATAAATGTCCTTGTTTCGGTTTCTGAATAAATCAATTTCTTATTTTTGTTTTTATGAAATTTTGCCAAACAGTTTTGGGTACGTTTTGATGTAGGTATGTTTTGTTTGATGTTTTGAGAACTAAAAAACCAGTTTTGTTATCGCAACTATAATATTTTGCCGACGTTATCCAAGTACTATCTGATACATCGGCAATATCTGTAAAAGCAAATGTTGTATTTAAAATAAATTTTGTTGTTTGTTCGTAACTACTAAACCCATTTGATAATTTATTACAATCTTGCGAATAACAATGCAAACCAATTAGTAAAAAAATATTAGGTAGATTTTTTTCATTATTGTTTAATAACTTGCAACTTCATTTATCTATGCCGTATGCAAAAACACTTCGGCTGGAATTTTAAAATAGTTTTTTAGTTTTTGAGCCATTTTTAAGGTTATTTCTCGTTTGCCCGATAGTACAGCCGAAACGTGTCCCTTTGTACCAATTAACGGTTCTAAATCTTTGTTTTTTAATCCCATTTCTTGCATTTTTATTTTAATAACTTCTAATGCATCGAGTTCGGGCATTGGGTAATGTTTGTCTTCAAAATCTTTTATCAATAAAATCAAAATACCAAGTTCGTCGTCTTCGGGCGTGTTGGGTTCGGCGTGAAAAATTTCCATCGCACGTAAACAGGCTTTTTTGTGTTCGGTTTCGGTTGTTATTACTTTCCAGTTCATTTTTTTGTTTTTTAAATTATAAATTTTCATCAAATTGAATAGTTTCTACATCTATTTTGTCATATTCTTTGTGAGTGCCAAACCAAATTGTATAACACGTTTGACGCCTAAAATTAAATGAAACTACTAATCGAAAACTATTGCCTTTGATGTTAAAAACTACTCTTTGATTGTTTACAATACTTGCATTTCAAAACATTTCTTTGAGTTCGTTGAAATTTTCAAAATCATTTTTTAAAATTTCGTTGTACCAAGTCAATATTTGATTTTTTGCAATAGGATATTTTTCGGTGTAATAAATTATTGTGTTTCTACTAATAATATTCATTTGTTAAAGATATAAAATTGTTTTCAATTTGCAAACTTTATTTTAATTAGCATTTCTAATTATTTTTATTTGAGGTTTTTTGTCTTCATTCAAATCCGCATAAAATTGCATAAACAAATCCGCATTTGCATCTTTATCCTCACGTTTATTGATGTACGTTAAAAACAAAGATTCTTTTTAATGTCCTGTAATATTTATCAAATTTGGAATGGATAAAGGATTAAAGAAAGTGTTAATTAAACATTAAAAATTTCATTAAAAATTTGGCGCAAAAAAGCGGAAATAAAACTTTAAACCTTGAAACCAAAAAAATGTAATAGAAACTTTAAAACCGTTATAGCTTAGTTTTTAAAACCAATCAAAATCATAGTTTATTTGTAATCAAAAGTTTATACAAATTATATTTGACTATCAAATCTTAAAAAAAAATCGCTATTTTATTGGACACAAAAGTGCCTTCTAAAAAATTAGGGTCGTTTAAAAATTTTTCAAAATCAACTTCCGACAAACAATCTTTTCGATTTGTTTTATTTAAAATTAAATTAAGCTCAAATTCAAACTTATCTTTTTCGTCTAAATAAAATTCGAAATCATCATTTTTTATGTACCGATTTTTATCCCAATTCGTTTTTATTTCAAAATATTTAGTTTCGTTGGGTTGCAATGTAATTTTTGATTTTAATAACTCATTGTTGTCAAGAATAAATTTTTCGTCTATTGAGAGTCCTCCCTTTTTTTTATAGTTTTCTAATATTAATTTAATTTCGTCACGGTATTTTTTATTTATTTTTTCAACAAATGCTCTTGCTTCAGGTGACTTTTTATCTTCAAAATCATCATACTCGTTTAATTCTGGTATTGGTGATTCCATAAATGGACCATCCATTGTTTCTAAAACTCCGTTACGATACAATTTATAAACCGAATACAAAGTCATAGAACTTGCTGTATGAGCAATTAATGTTTGCGGAATTAAAAAAAACGAAGCTTCGTTTTTAGTTGTGTTTTCAATTTGATATTTTATAAAATATTTTCTTTTATTTGGTTTTGTATCTTCAAAAGTTATTGCGTTAATTGTTACTTTCAAGGCTGTTTTTTGTGCAATTGAACTTATTGAAATAAATAAAAAAAGGAAAAGTAAATGTTTCATTTTTAATTGTTGAAATTGTTTTTGACTAAATAAAATCAAAGAAAAAAGTAAAAAATAAATCTTGAAAAATTGTAAAATCTTAACTATAAAAAAACTAATTTTTTAAATTACCATTAAATTACAACCTCGAATGTCCGAATTGTCAAAACGTCCTAGAACTTCAAATGAGCCATCGTCGTGTTTTTTTCCTAAATCTTGAGTAGAAATAAAGGAGCAAGAATTAATATTCGCCAAATCAATTACATTAATTCCTCCCGTTTTTCCGTTTTCAATATAGGTTAATGCATCTTCGGTATCTCGAATTAAAATTTGCATCCAGTTGGGACATTCGAAAATTCCATCACCCAACGAATAGGCTTGTGAAAGCAATTCGGTCATTCCGTATTCCGAGTGTATGCGAGTAACTCCGAAACCTTTACATAAAATATCGTGTAATTCCTCTCGTATTAATTCTTTCCGTTTTCCTTTCATTCCGCCTGTTTCCATTATAATAGCACTATTTAACTCATTAAGTGGAAAAGAAGTTGATGCTGCATAATCTATTAAATCCAATAAAGCGTAGGTTACACCAATTAAAATAAAGTTTTGTGAGTTGGTTTTAAGCTTTTTTAACTTTACAATTAAATCTTCGTAATTGTTCAAATAAAAACCGCTATCATTATTTTTAGTTTTTTCTATTAAATCGGAAACCATATAAATTAAGGATGACCCTTCACGTTCTAAATACGACGGAAGTAATGCCAAAACTACATAGTCTTCAATGTTTCCATAAAATTGGGCAAAGGCTTGTAGGTAACTTTGTTCATAAAAAGCAACATCGGTAACTAAATGTTTGCTGGTAATAACTCCCGATGTTCCGCTTGAAGTAAAAATTTCTTGAATACTATTTTGATTGGAAACTACTTTGTGACTTTTAAAAAACTGTATGGGTAAAAACGGAATTTGCTGTAACGATTTTACTTTATAAACTTCAATTTTCATTAAATCGCAAAATTCACGATACACTAAATTATTCTCGTGTTGATAACGAAACACTTTGAGTGCTAATTTTTCAAATTGTTTTTGAGAACCTATTGTAAAAATGTCTTGTAAAGTAATCAAAGAAATAATTTTTTACAAATATAAAAAAACCCTTTCAGAGTTTTAAGTTCCAAAAGGGTTAAATTATTTATAAATTAATTGGTTATTGAATCACCAGTTTACGAGTTGCTGTTTTACCTTCTTCGGTAATTTTTACAATATAAACACCAGCGCTTAAGTTACCTACGTTAACTGTAGTGTTTTCGGTTGTTACGTTTAAAACTTGTTTGCCTAAGATATCAAAAATAATAATATTTTTACTTGAGTTGGCTTCAGTAGTAATGTTTAAAATGTTTTTTACAGGATTTGGATAGATTGATAAACCAGAGATTGAATTGTCTTTAAGACTTAAAGGAGAACAAACGTTTAGTGCAGTAGAACTATTTCTTGGAGTTGGTAAACCTGCAACAAAATCACTTGGATTTGAATCTGTATCTGTACATCCAGCAGACTTTCGAATTGCAGCAGTTGAATTTGTTAAAGCAGTTCCTGTTGGCCCAGTTCCTTCAAAACCATTAGCAGTAGTACCATAACCAACCTTGTCAACTATTTGAGATCCAGTTGGATTAATTCCTGTTTGTTGGGTAGCAACATTTACTAATATAACTTTGCCTCCCGAACCACTCATCGCAATTCCAGTTGAAACTAAAGTTGAACCATTTGAATCAGTTGTACAAGTTGCACAAATACCATTGAAATCTGGTGTGGGTAAAGCAGTAGATGGAGTTGTACCAGCAGCTTGTTGTATAAGATAATATTGACCTGGTTGTAAATTAAAACTTGGCAACACAGTAGTTATCCAATTCAAACTTCCTGCATTTACTGGACCAGTTGATGAGGCATACTGAACAGACCAGCCAGATAAATTTTGTGCAACTGCACCTCTATTAAATAATTCAATAAAATCATTGGTAAAAGTAGCACCAGAATTTCCGCCTCCGCCATAAACCTGACTTATAACAACTTGTGCATTAGCAGATAATCCTAAAGCCAATAATAAAGATAAAATGTAAATTTTTTTCATAATTTTAATATTTAATTAGTTCACAAAGATAGGTACAAAAATTAAAGCTTTCAAAAAAGAGTATGAAATTATCGTTAAGAATTTATAGCTATTTTTTATAAATTTTGTAAATACTAGTTTTAGGTTGTTGTTCGCTTAGTTTTTACTATGAACAAAAACTTAAAGCATTTACTTTTACTTAATGTTAAAGAAAATAGTAATTGATTGTTGCTTTATTTAGTATAGTCGAATATCGCTATAATTTTCAACTACTTTACTATTAATTTTCGAGTTGCCGATGCTTCTTCTTCTTTAATTTGGATAATGTAAACGCCTGGCAAAAGACTGCCAATATTTAATTCTTTTCCTGATAAAGTAGTAACAAGTACTTTTTTCCCTAAAACATCAAAAATAATAATGTCTTTGTCGTTGCCCGATTTTGAAGTAATATAAATTTTATCGCCATTAACCGGATTTGGATACAACGAGAGTCCTTCGATAGTTCCATCGAAAGATTTGGACTGCACTTTACCATCTTGAGAAAAGGCAACGTTTAGTGATAGTAAAATAATTATTAAAGTGATATAAAAGTAACTTTTTCTCATTTATTAAATTTAAAATTCAACAAGTACACAAATGTACAAAAAAACATATTGAATACGCTAAAAAAAAATCCAATTCGCCTTAACGAATTGGATTTTAACAATAATCTAACTAAAAATTAAATTTTTAAAACGAATAACGTAATCCAAGTTGCCCTTGAAAACGAGAAGCAAATTGATCTACAACATAGGGCGTTGTTGATGGGCGTACAAAGTTAAATACTGGATCACCAGCATTTGAAGCGCCCACTGGAGCTGTTCCTTTGGCTACTAAACCTAAACTTGCAGTTGAATTAAAGGTGTTAGGTACAAAATAACTTTTTCCCCAGTCTTTATTTATCAAGTTACCCACATTTATAACGCTTAATGACAATTGAATAGAATGTGAACTACCATTTACTTTAAATCTAAACTCATCTTGTATTCTAATATCTGCTTGAATGTTCCACGGAGTTCTATCACCATTACGCTCTGTAAAGTTTCCTTTACGACTGCTTAAATAATCATTACTTTCAACGAAATCCATAAAATTAGCTGCTTGTGCTGCTGCAGATTCGCCTGTTGTAGTGTTGTTTACAAAAAACGTATTGGCTTGTTGCAAATCTTTAGGAATAAAAGCCAAACCTGCTGCTTGACCTGATTTTGCCAGTGTTGAATTTACAAATCCCCAAGTAAATGGGTTGCCCGATTGTGCATTAAAATACATATTGGCAGACAAAGTGTTGTTTTTACTAATAGCAACTTGATAACCCAAATTACCTACAAATCGGTTGCGAACATCAAAGTTGGAATTGGCCAATTTTGGATCGTTTGGAGTTAATGACTGGTTTAATTGGTAGTTACTTTCCATTGAATTACGAATTCCATTAGTAATATCTTTCGATTCACCATAAGTATAAGCTACCATAAAATTCAATCCAAAATCGTAATTTTTTGAAACCTGACCCGTTACACTATAGCGATATCCTTGACCTGTATTTGACAACAAATAGGCATTTGAAAAACTAGAGTTAGTCGCTCCACCTCCATAAATAGGTTGTTGACGGTCTTTATCATAAGTATAATAAGTTGGCGTGTCTTTTATATTGATTTGCTGAAATTTCAAATCACGAATTACTTGCGTGTAAATACCTTCGACAGTGAATTTATATCCGTGAACATTAACATCGAATGCTAATGAGTTACGCGAAATTTGTGGCATTTTAAAATCATTATCAATTAAATCAACTTGTATTTTTGGATTTGATTTGTCTTGGTAACCATTTAATCCGTTAGTTGCTAGTGGGTCGCCACCAAAACCTGCAACTTGAGCAGGAGTTAAATTGTTTTTATCATAACTACCATAACCTACTCCGTCGTTGTAGAAAGCGTATCCTAACCAAGCAAATGGGATTCTACCTGTGAATACACCTGTACCGCCGCGCATAATGAATGATTTATTGTTGAAAAAGTCAACACTAAATCCTAAACGAGGTGACACTAATGCTTTACCGAAAATGTTATTGCTTATTTGATTGATTGGAGTGTAGTTATATGTATTACCAATATTAACATCGGTAACTGCATTAGATACTTTCGGGCTTACTAATGGTTTTGTTGGCACATCGGCATAATCAACACGAATACCTGGGGTAATTTTGATTCTATCACCAATTTTTATCTCATCTTGAAAATAAACACTATACAAGTTTACATTAAATTTTGCATACGGATTGTTGTAGGTATCGTCTCTTGAAGAACCATCGAAAGCGTAAGTACCACGAACTCTAGTTGGTAAACCAGCATTGAAATTCGCTAATGATGAGAATGAAATACGACCATTAATTGCGTTTACAAATCCGTAATTTATATTATAAAACTCATTGTGAGTACCTAAAGTTAAGGTGTGCTTTCCTGCTTTAAATGTTAAATTATCGGTAATTTCGGTAGTATTTTGTTTTAAATTAAATACTGTAGCTTCACGATCA
Organism: Flavobacterium sp.; assembly: GCA_043738775.1. Taxonomy (GTDB): domain Bacteria; phylum Bacteroidota; class Bacteroidia; order Flavobacteriales; family Flavobacteriaceae; genus Flavobacterium. The sequence goes on from JAYUFJ010000316.1 coordinate 10,138, forward strand.
TTTCCTAAAAAAACGGTACCGCCATTAGTAGCTATTTCAACTTGAGGAAACAATATGTTACCCGAAACTGGTTCTCGATAGTCTTTTACAGTAGAATAACCTGCTGTAAAATTATTCGAAAGTTGGCTTCCAAAGTGACTTTTTAATTCTAAAACTGTACTTGAATTAAAACTTTTTTGAATAAAATCTACACTTGAAAAACGAAAGTTTACTGCATCTCGCTCCAAATTGGAAGCTTCAGATATAACTGTATTGTTACGAATTGACAACTGGTGGTTATCGTTGATTTTAAAATCAATTTTGTTAAAGAATTTTTTGCTTTGTGCATAAATACTATAACTGTCAAACGAGCCTACGTTAAATCCGTATTTAGTTTGAACTGTATTTGCAATCGATTGAGCAGTAGTAGCATCAATTAATGAACCTTGTTCACCAGCATTGTAAAAAACAGGGTCAACACGACGACCAATTTCAAAATTAGTAAAAAAGAACAACTTATCTTTTACAATAGGAAATCCAACACGAACCCCAGCTTGATAGTCTTCAAAAGCCGATGGTATTTTTGAACCATCACCCGCATTGTTTGGACCAGTAATTGAAGCATTTCTGCCAAAACCGTAAACAGAACCCGTTACTTTATTTGTACCACTACGGGTTACTGCATTAACACTTCCTCCTAAAAAGTTTCCTAACTTTACATCATAAGGGGCAATGTAGACTTGAATATCTTGAATAGCATCTAAACTAATTGAATTGGAACGCGTGCTGCTTCCTGGCATACCCGAAGTTCCCGATTGTCCTCCCAACGAAGGACTAAACCCAATTGCATCATTGTTAATTGAACCGTCAATTGTAACGTTATTGTATCTAAAATTGGTTCCTGCGAATGAATTGTTGGCACTTTGTGGTGTTAGTTTAGTAACATCAGTAATTCCGCGGCTTATGTTTGGAAGCGAATTAATGGTTTTTTCACTAAAGTTATTACTCGAACCTATTTTTGAAACTCCTTTTTTACCAGCAATAACAACTTCAGACAATACACTTTCTTCTTTAACAAGTAAAATGTTTTGTAATTCGTTATCGCCCAATGAAAGATTAATGTTTGAGTTTTTAAAAATTTTAAACCCATCACTATAAACCGTGATTTCGTAAGGTCCACCTACGGTAAGATTTTCTAGCCCAAACTGTCCGTCTTTGTTACTTGACGCTTTGTATTTAAAATTAGTTGGTAAGTGCGTTAAAGTAATGTTCGCATTTGCAACGGTTAAGTTATTATTTAAAACTTTACCCGAAACCGTTGATGTTGTAATTTGTGCCGACATAGTAAGTGACAGCAAAATTGTGATGATAAAAAGTAATTTTTTTGTAAACATAGTGTGATTGTTAAGTTTTTGCAAATATAGATGCTCAAATACACAGACCTATTTAATTATAATTATCAATATGTTAACAAAACGTTGCTAAATGAATATAAAATTAAATTATTGTAAATAAATTATGTATTTGTAAGATTTAGTCATTTAATAGTATCTTTACATTAATAAAAGGTGTTTCAATATGAAAAAAAAGGAAATTAAAATTTTATTGGTCGATGATGAACCAGATATTTTAGAAATTGTTGGTTACAACCTTGCTCAAGAAGGATATACAATTATTACTGCAACTAACGGAAAAGAAGCCATTGCAGTAGCAAAAAAAGAATTACCGAAATTAATTATAATGGATGTAATGATGCCCGAAATGGATGGAATGGAAGCTTGTGAAAACATTCGAAAAATTCCAGAATTGTCAAACGTTATCATTACTTTTTTAACCGCTAGAAACGAAGATTATTCGCAAGTCGCAGGTTTTGAGGCTGGTGCCGACGATTATATTTCAAAACCCATTAAACCGAAATTACTAGTAAGTAAAGTAAAAGCATTACTTCGAAGATTGAAAGATGATACCTCAAATTTAGAAACCTTAAACGTAGGTAACATTATAATTAACCGAGAAGAATATAAAATAATTCAAGGAAGTAAAGAAATTGTATTACCCAGAAAAGAATTTGAACTTTTTTATTTATTAGCATCAAAGCCTGGAAAAGTTTTTAAACGTGAAGATATTTTAGATAAAGTATGGGGAACCGATGTTATTGTTGGTGGGCGAACAATAGATGTTCACATTAGAAAATTACGAGAAAAAATAGGCGAAGAATTTTTTATTACCACCAAAGGTGTTGGATATAAATTTGAAATATAACTTTTTTACTTTAAATTCAAAAAAAAC
>JAYUFJ010000317.1:0-1565 GCA_043738775.1 Flavobacterium sp.
GCCATTGCCACAAGTAAAAATGCTTACTTTGGTATCTTTAGATAGCAATGCACTTTGCGAAAATACTGTTGAAATGGATACTAATGATAGTAAAAAAAGTAGTTTTAACTTCATACAATAAATTTAAAATGGGTTATCGAAAAATACTTAAATCAACTTTAACCGAAAATATATTTGAATACAAAGCCGCACTTTGATCACCCAAATCGGTTAATGCATAATCTACTTGAATGCCGCGGTATTTAAACCCTAAACCTATATTGGGTTGAAAAGTAATACTTTTTGACTTATCAAGCTGTGTTACATTTTGAAAATTTCCAACGCCACCTCGCAAAAAAACCAAATCGGTATAACCAAATTCAAAACCAACCGCTGGATCAATACTTAACGCTTTCGAAGAAATAATATCGTTTGTTCTGGTAAATTGAGTATTTAAATTTCCTGCTACTAAAAGTGAATAGTCATAATGAAATATAAATTTTTTCGATATTCCAAGTTGTGCTTTAGGAGCTGTAACTTCGGTACTTTCAGGTAAATCTTGATTTTGTCCAGCTACTGCACTTTTAATTTTTGCAAATTCATCTTCGTTGGTTTTCCAAATATTGTACGTTGTTGTTATGTCACGCAACATCAATCCAAAATGCCAATCGTTCCGTTCAAATTGTAATCCAAAATCAAATCCAACGCCCCACGAACTAGCAAAATTTCCAATTATTCGACGAATTATTTTCGAATTTATACCATATTGAAATCCTTGAACGGGCAATTTTCGAGCATAAGAAAAGGTAAATGCATAATCGGCAGTAGAAAATTTACTAATTCTATTGTAATCAATCAATCCGTTATTGTCAATTAATTGAGTTGTATTCAAAATATCGTCAACGCCAAATCGAATCATAGAAATTCCCCAAGCACTTCGATCGTCAATAGGTTTTGCATAGGCAATATAATCGTACTGTGCAATGTTGGCGAAATAACTTGCGTGCATAAGTGCCACTTGGCCATCTTCAAGATTTAAAATTCCTGCGGGATTCCAATAACCAGAATTTACGTCATCGGTAGAAGCCACGACCGCATTGGACATCGCCAAAGCAGCAGCATCAACACCAATATTCAAAAATTCGTTGGAATATTTTCGAATTGTTTGACCTGAAAATTGTATTGAAATAAATAATACAACTAGAAATAAATACTTTTTCAATGGTAATTTTATGTTTTGCAAATATCTAATAAAAATCTGTATTTAGAAACGTTGTTTACTATAAACTTATTGTATTATATTTGTTCAATATCTTAAAATAAATTTCTAAAATGAACTTCAAAAAATATATTCCAAATTTTTTAACCCTTTTAAACTTGTTTTGTGGTTGCATTGCAATAGTTTTTGTTGCCGAATGTAATTTTGAAATGGCTTTTTTTTTCGTTGCACTAGGAATTTTTTTTGATTTTTTTGATGGTTTTTTTGCTCGACTTTTTAAAGTTTCGGGACCTTTGGGAGTTCAATTGGATTCGCTGGCCGATATGGTTACTAGTGGATTAGTACCGGGTTTTACAATATTTAAAGT
>JAYUFJ010000318.1:0-4505 GCA_043738775.1 Flavobacterium sp.
AAAAAAACTATCTTCTTTTACCATAATGACTTTATTTGCAACAATTGTTGGATCACTTGTTTTATTAGCCATTAGAAAAAATATTATTTCAAGTTTAGGAGTAAATCAAGCTGGTTTTTACGAAGCAATGAATCGAAATTCTAATTACTATTTTATTTTTATTACAACTATTATTACACTTTATTTTTTACCAAAATTAGCTGTTGCATCTAATAAAAATGAAACTAGAATGCTTTTTATTGAGTATTATAAAAAAGTAATTCCAATTTTTTTAGTTGGATTGCTAATAATTTATTTTTTTAGAAATCAACTCATTTTAATTTTACTTTCAAAAGAATTTTTACCATGCTCAAAATTATTTTTTTGGCAAATAATAGGTGATTTTTTTAAAGCACTTTCGTTAATTTTAGGAATTCAATTTTTTGCAAAAAAACTAACTAAACAGTTCTTATTTTTTGAGACATTATCATTAATAATACTCTATTTTTCAACTAGTTATTTTATGAATTTGTTTCAACTTGAAGGAGTTGTTATGGGTTATGCACTAACTTATTTTTTATATTTTGTTTTTTTAGTTCTTTTTTTTAAACGTAGTTTGTTTAAATAATAAGCAACATTAAAAAAAATAAATTTTATGTTAATTAATTAAATTATTTCTATTTAAAAAGTGCTAGATGCCCAACATATTCAGACCCGTAAATTTTAATTTCGGGCATAATTTTTATAACTGTTTTGCCAAGAACAGTTTCTTTTTTTACAGGAAATCCATTTAATTTTAAATAATTATTTTCTTCAACCAATGGTATTATAATGGTTTCCTTAGTTTTTTTTAAATTATTTTTAAAAATTGCAATTAAATAGGGTTTTGAATCCGAAACTAGTATCAAGCTATTTGAATATATAAAGTTAGTAGATGCCAATGAAGAGAGTTTATTTTCAACTTCACTACTACTCATTAACTTTTTTGTACCATTTATTACACCATCAGTAATGGCGTAAGATTTTCCGTTATCAACTACAATAACTGTTGGCATTTCCTTACCGTTGTAAACTACAAATCCGGGATTTATGTCTAAATTTGAATCTGATTTTTTTTCTTTTTTATCAATTTTATAATCATTTTCGTCATAATCCATTTCTGATTGTGAATAGCACAATGAACTTATTATAAAACTTAAAACGGTTATTATTGCTATTTTTTTCATTTTAATTGATTTTATTTATTATATTCAATATAAATTTATTAATAAAATAAGATATAAATTATACGTATTTATACGTATTTTGATTTTACTATTATTGTAGCGTTTTTAAATTTTGATTTTATTTTACTAAACAAATAAACATTTTTAAAAATAATCTTACTATTAACCCCAATTTATTTTAGAAAAAACATTTTTTTTTGTTTTAAAAAGAAAAACCCCTAAATTACTTTAGGGATTTATCAATTATAATTTTAATAAGAACTACTACCAACTCATTAAAATTAAAAAAACTAACCTAAACAAATTTTATGTTAATTTATTTTTGATAAATTATAAAATAATTAATTGACTGCAAAGTTAAAAATATTTTTTCACATTATAGCAAAAACCCTTGTTTAATTTATTTGATTTATTTTTTTTTATTCGTTTATGTAAAGTAATCGTTGTTTATTTTTTAAATCATTAACATCAAACCAAGCTTTGTACCAACATTTACTTGCTACACTTAAATCGTCAAGATTCAATGTTTTAGTTAAATCTAACTCAAAATTTCTCCATTGAAAATGGTCAACCAATCGTAAAGCTTCAATAGCAAAAACAGTTACAACATCTTTATCAAAAATTTCAATTAGGTTATCACCATTTTTTTGTTCTGGATTAAAAGCCAAGTTGCTGCTTCCACAATATACTACCGGATTATTACCTCTAAAATTTACAACTACAAATTTATGATGAATAGCGTATCCATTTATATTAGCAACTGTGCCAAAAGGTTTTGGTAAAATATTTTGAATGCCTCTAGCAGCAACTTCAATTCCGTTTGAATTATTTGGTTTGTACAAAAATACTTGATAGTCAGAGGCGTTTTTATTTATTTTATCTGTAATACCATAAGTAAAAACATTTGGGTTTTTTAATTGTGTTTTAATTGATTTTAATATACTACTTTCACTTGAATCGTTCATAATGGCAAATAATATATCGGTATTGTTTGGTTTTTCAATTCGACTACTAATTCTTTTAAATATACGATTTGCATCATTTTTTGTATGCGGAGCAAATGTAATTGTCATTTTTGGCATTCCAGCTTCATTAAAATCATAGTCAAGAATTGTAGGTTCTTTGCCTTTTAAAGTTTTTAATTTTTGTTCAGAAAAAGAATTATCGAATAAATTATTATATCGTTCCGCAATTATTGTATTGTCAAATACCAAAACATGATTTGAGTTTATGTAAACACCATTGGTTGAAAAATTTGTTGAACCAGTAAGAATCTTTATTGCTTTATTGTTTTTGTTCAATAGAATAAAAACTTTGCAGTGAGCCAATCCATTGTAATGTCCGCGAATTAATTTTGAATTTCCAGTTGCTTGTTGTAAAAATAAAGTTTCAAATTGTCCTTCCATTCCTGTTTTTTCGGCATGTTTACCATCATTATCTAAAATAATTTTCAATCTTCCTTGACTTGCTAATGATAATAAACGCTTGCAAATTTCTGGTTCGTTTAAATCGTATGCAAAAACTTTAAGTTGCAAATTGTTATCATTAATAATTTCATCTAAAAATTCTAAAACACGATCTCTTGCTTGCCAACCCAACCATTTATGTAACTCTTCAAAGCTGTAAGGAATTGTTTTAACCTTCTTTTCAATAGCATCCCAACGTTGAGCATCGTCGGCCTTGGACTTAATATCAAAAATTAAATCCTTTTCATTAGGGCGTACTTTATTATTTTCAACATTAAATCGTTTTGCGAAAGCTACAGATGACACAAATCCTCGAGTAAACCCAATTTTAGTTTTCTTCATATCAAAAGGGCTTACATTTACAATAATGGAAACCGTTAAACTATCATTTAAAATTTCAAGTTTACCATTTTTTATATATCTCGGAGTTATTTGATACTTATAATCGCCAAAAACTGGATTTTGGGTATTGATATTGGTGTTTGGAACGTGAACCCAATTGAATTTTTGGATAGGCGCGTACAAGGTCGAATTTTTTTCAGCTTCTGGAATATTTGAGGCCAGTAATATAGATTCCGGAAACGATAATCGGTTGTACATAAAGTTTTGCATTGTATCGTTATTTAAACCATATTTAATTGTAAATCCAGCTAAATTATCTCGAAGCTCTTCTTTTAAATTAAAAGCTAAAAGTGTCATTGCGTCTCCTTTAAATGCACGAACGCTTACTCCATTTTTTTCTTCAAAAATTTCCATTTTGATTTAATTTAAAAGTTAACTCTAGTTGCAAGTCTTCTTGATCCATCCGAGTTGGGATGAATTTCGTCTCTCCAATAAATAGATGAGTTTAGTAAACCTCTAAAATCAATGATTCTTGTTTGAAATTGATAATTTAAGGCGTTAAATTGATTTTTAATTTGAGTTAATAAATTGTAAAATTTATCTAATAGCCTAATGATTATGAAACAACGTAAAATAGGATCATTTATACCTAATTGAATAAATGCAGGCTCTATCCAAGGTCCAAGTGGTAAATTTAGTCCTCCTATTGTAGGGCTTGTTCCAAGTTTAAACATCGGATAATCATAGGTATGCATATAAAAAATTAAATTTGGAGTACAATTTGCATTTATAATGCTACCAAAGCCTAAATAATTGTTTTTAATAGTTTGAAAAATAGAATTTAGGTTTACTGAATTAAACATTGCACTGTCAAAGGCTTGTGTGTTCAAATATCTTTTGTAATCAATACATTTTTTAAACAGTTCATCGCCAGGCGTCATACTTTGAAGTTCGTGTAACTTTGTCATGTCCGAAAAAATTACCGAATGAGTAGTTCTAGGTGCTACAATATTTGCAAGTTGCGGAAAAACATCGTTTCCACCACCGCTAAAATAAATTCTATCAATTCTGTAATTTGAAATGTAATTATTAAAATCGGCTTTGTCATTAAACATATTCGAAGTAGTTTCACCAAATTTTGCCAAGTGAAGTGAGTTTAAATTCAATCGTTGGTTTCTTTCGGAAATAGTATCATATAAATCCAATACACGAGGAATTGGATAGTCCAACCAAGAATCTCCTTCAAAAATTACGTTTAAGGTATTGGCATTGTTAGCATTTCGTCTAAAAAAATAAGCGTTTGTTGAAAAAGGTTGATGTAACGATTCATCTTCGCTTTCTTGAAGTGAATTTGGAGTGTTTACTATATTCTTTAAAAGAGTAAAAGTAGTATCATTGGGTTCAATTAATCCTGTAATTCTTGTATTATTATTTGATTGAAAATTTAAAATAGAAAGAATAGTTGGGTCATTATTATTGTTATTTAATTGCC
>JAYUFJ010000319.1:0-4504 GCA_043738775.1 Flavobacterium sp.
CTAAGTTTACAATAGGAACTTTGGTTGTCGTCATAATTTCTTCATTATTAATTAACTTCTTTTCAGGAAATTCAAATATCCTTTTTATTGAAAAGAAGTTAATTAATAATGAAGAAATTATGACGACAACCAAAGTTCCTATTGTAAACTTAGCATCGGTATCTAAATCATTGCGCTTAAAAATAAATAATACGCCAGTAAAAACAATTAAAAAACCAACAAATTCCATATATAAATTGATTTTTTGTAATAAAACTCAACGCTGGATTATCATTTAAAAAAGTAAACACTACAGCAATAGTCATAATGAAAGACATAGCTAATACAATATGAATAGACCAACGTTCAAATTTCCAAGCTTTACTGGAAGAATTAGACAAGTGACGGAAGCTATCGCCAGCCGTTTCAGCTAATCCACCACAACCGCAAACCCAAGAGCAATACCAACGTTTTCCATAGAAATAAGTTAATATTGGCGAGATAATAAATATCATTGCAATTCCGAAAATAAGCATAAACATTCCAAGATTCCCACCATTTAAAAGATTTTTTAGATGCCAATCATTAAAAAAGTAATAATTTAATGGCCACATGTTTTTTAAATCCTTGGCAAAATAGGCTTTTTCAGGATTTAGTTTTTCGAGTATTTCTGGAATTAAAAAAGCAAATCCTAATTGAAAAAACATTACCGAAATGGTACGAACCAATTGGTATTTGTTGTTTCGGTATTTTAAAATAAATTTATATCCTAAACCTAAAATAGCAATTGTGTAAAGTGTTCCGTAAACAAACCATTGGCTAGCAATTTTTCCGTTTAACAGTAAACTCAAAGGGTCAAAAAAGCCAACGATACCTGAATTTTTTTCGCCATTTTCACCTAATCCTAAATATTTTGGAAACCAATACAAGGCAATATAAAACAGCGTCAGAATAATACCGATAGACCACGCTGCGATTCCTCTACTAGAAATACTTTTACTAAAAACGCCATTATTGCTAATTCCTGCTAATCTTGAAAGATACTTTCCGTTAGCAAACAATACAATTCCTACCAAAAGTGAAGTAATTGAAACGGTTAACCAAATGCTTTTATTTGGAAATGAAACATTTAAAAATGCTAAAGTCAAAATAAACAGACCTACAAAACCAAGCGCCAAGCCCATTTTTTGAGAAACGTTTAACTCAATAGAATGTTGTGGTGCTAATGCTAAATTTTTATCTAATTGGCTCATAATTATTTTGTTTTAAAGCAAGTATTTGCTGCGATAACTTAGTTTTTATTTCTTGATAATGTAAAGTAAAAAATTCTGGGTCAAAATTGGCTAATTTTAAATTTTCAATCACATAATCAACTGATTTTTTATTTGTTAATACAGTATCAAAAAATTCGTGACGCATTCGAATTCCAAAAGTGTTAATACCTAAAAATTCATTGGTGTTTTTATCAAACGATATTCTAATGGCTTTTTTACCGTTTTGATGTTCCCAATATAACTGAGATTCATTTTCTAAAGGTTTGGCAAACACCCAACCATAGGTTTGATATTCAATGTCTAAAAACTTGGCAGAGTTAAACCAATGTCCTGGATTGTATTGCATTGGATTACCGCATATAGTTTGTGCCAAAGCTTCGCCCATCATCCTTCCCGTGTACCAAACGGCTTCAATTGGTCTTCTTTTTCCAATAGCTTGGTGTTGTTCGGCACAATCACCAATTGCGAAAATATCTTTGATATTGGTTTCTAAAAAGCGATTTACTTTTACACCATTGCCAACTTCGATACCAGAATTTTGAAGAAAATCTATATTAGGAGAAACACCAGCAGTTAGCCCAACTATTTGGCATTCTATAGTTTCATTTTTATCGGTAATAATCGCTCTTGCATTTCCATTTTCATCAGAAAGTACTTTGAGTAAACCTGTTTCAAGTCGTAAATCAATATGATGTTCAATGATATGACGGTTTATAATTTGGCTTTCGCCAAAAGGCAATACACCATCCCAAAAGCTTTTTTCACGAACCAAAAAAGTTACCTCAATATTGCGTGAGCGTAACATTTCGGCAAGCTCAATACCTATTAATCCGCCACCAACAATTACGGCGCGTTTACAAGTGTTGGAAAATGCTTCTAATGTTTCTAAATCTTGTTTGTGGTATAAACCGGTAACGCCCTTTAAATCTTGACCTGGCCAACCGAATTTGTTAGGTTTTGAACCTGTTGCAATAACTAATTTATCAAAACTTATTATACTATCATCATCTAAAATAAGCGTTTTTAATTGTGAATTTATTTGAACAACTAAACCCTTTACCAAATCGATTCTATTTTTTTTCCAAAAATCGTTTTCATAAGGTTGAGTATGTTCGTATTTTATATGTCCCATATAAACATACATTAAAGCTGTTCTAGAAAAAAAGAACTCTGTTTCAGACGAAATAATAGTAATTTTTTTATCGGATAATTTGCGGATGTGTCGTGCTAATGTAACACCTGATATGCCATTTCCAATAATAACAATATGTTCCATAATGTTTTGGTTTATAGTTGGGTAAATTTAAGATACTTAAAACTTTGGATACGTCAACTAAATGACATTTTCATTTTTTTTAAAAAATAGCTCTCAATCCAAAGTTAAATGATTGCCCTAAACCAGTATCATTGCCTCGAACAAACTTGCTATATAGCGTTTCAAGATTTAATACTTTTGTGAGTTGATACTTTGCTCCGGCACCAACAGCAGAATAGTTTTGTTCAAATTTATTACCTAAATCAATAAGTTGAGCATGTTGAACAAATGTAAGCACAGTAAATTTATTTGTTGGAAAATAACTCAAGAAAACACCAGGAGCCAATTCTAAACTGTTATTGGCATAACCTCCATTTTTGTTTTGACTGCCATCATCATTTCTTGATTTTTCTCCAAAAAATAAACGAGTACTAATTTCAGAGAACAATTGAAATTTATTTCCTTTAAAGGTGTAATCATAAAAGAAGCGATTTTGCCAAATGTAACTTTTAGCAGCTAAAAAGCCGTTAGCATTACTTTCTTCTTTAAAAACTGGAATAAAAAATGAACTTTGTATTGAAAATCTTGGTAAAGAACTAAAAGGAGCAATTTTTACCGATGGAGCTATATACGATAATCCAGATCGTGATTTTCCAATTTCATTATTAAAGCTAAAAACGCTAGTTGCACTTTCTCCAGCAAATGAATTGGAGCGGTATTCAAGAATTAATCCTGCGTTTAATTTTTTGTTATTTGAAATTCCTGTGAAAACTTCCAAGGATGTCGTGAAGAAGTTTTCTCTTGCGATATTGCTTTTTACACCTCTATCAGTTCTTTCGGTTTGCGTGTATAAATTATTAAACCATTTGATATCCCATTTACCTTTTTCTAAGAGTTTTGATGGTGTGTAATTTTGAATATTTGATTGTTCAACAGCTGTACTATCTTGTTGGGCAAAAGTTGCAAAACTAGTTAGAATTATTACTATTACTATTACTTTTTTCATCATTTGTTTTTGTTTAAATTAGTTTATTAAGTATTATTTTTTATTCAAATTCCAATCATATGTAAAATACGAAACTTTGTACTTAGTATCAATTTTGGAATCTCTAAATTGGTTTATAAATTCTATTTCATTTTTTCCTTTAGAAACAAAATCAGCTTTATACCATTCGAAAATTTGAGATAATTCAACTTTTTTTGAAGTAGTATTTACTTTTATAAAATTAGGATTATTCAAAGCAATTTTGGCTTGTTTGTTCAATTGCTCTTCTAAAGTCTCTTGTAAATAAGCCGCATTTATAATTGGAGGACAACCATTGGCACCACAAACTAGTACAAAATGAATTCTTGGATCTTTATATTTTTCACGAATCATTTTATTTTCAATATCGTTTAAAGTAAATTTTTTTCCAGTTATTATATAGGTTCCTTTATCGAATAAACCAGCTATATCTACTGGCGACTTAACAGGATATTTATTTACAATCGCTTTTATTAATGTGAGATTATAAGCATTAATCCAAAATGCTTTTTGAGAGTTAACTGTTTCTTTTGAAACATCTATTTTTGAAGCAATTTCTATAATCTCATTTAATAATGTTGCATCATTTTTAATATTTTGATAATCTACTTTTCCATTTGATACATTTTTCTTTAAAAACATATCGGTTTTAAAAAAAAAAGAGGTTAACTCCTGTGCATTACTTGTAGTTATTACAGTTATAAATAGTAGGGCAATATACTTTTTCATTGGTTTAATATTTTAATTATTATTAATACAAAAATAATGTATGTAAAAATCAATATTTGTCATTTACTTTACACTTAAAGTATTAAATAACTTTTAAATTCGGTTTATTATTAAACTGGAAGCTTGAATTGCATCAAACTTCCAGAACAATCAAAAACAAAATAAAAATGAAATTTTAAATGTTTTTTATTACTAAATAAATTATATAGTAACAGTTATAAAGTTGTCATCTTTGTTACACGA
>JAYUFJ010000320.1:0-4503 GCA_043738775.1 Flavobacterium sp.
TAATTCAATGCTGAGCTTGTCGGATAAACTTGTGCAGTCCCTGATGCATATTTGTAACTTGTAATTTTAATGTTTCCTACCGTAATTGGATAAACAACAGATGAGTTATCCGTTTTACGTTCATTATACCAATCGTTGGAGTTCATTGTAATAGTATATTCTTTATCTTTAACCAGTTCAATATCTACAATATCAAATACATACGATGTGTTTGCTGCAGCAACGTTAACCACCTCTGTTTTTAATACAAGACCCGATGCCTTATCCCAAAGTGTTACTCTTAAATTGGATCTTGAATCGGGTAATTTTACCTTTAATGATGTTATTTTTCCTTTAACCAAAGGAATGAATTCGTTACCAAACTCATAATCTCCTGAATTAATGAAATTTGTTATATTTTGAGTAAAATTTGTGGTTGATAAATAGCCAGCTAAATAATCCTCTTCTTGATATACAATTGGTGATGGAGCCGAATCCTCTTTTTTACTACATGACAAAGCCAGAACGCTTAAAATAATAATTGATAATTTTTGAATTGTTTTCATAATAAATTTGTTTTAATTGTTTACGATTAATTTATATGCAAATATTATTATGTTATAAAAAATAATCACTAGTGTTTTAACTATTTTAATATGGTGTTTTAACTATATTTTATTTAGTATTTTTTCTCATTCTATGTTTTAATCTAATAATCAATAATTTTTATAAATAAATAAACTTTAAAGTATAAACTTTTTTCGGGATAAAAATGATAAACGAAGGCTAAAACAATTTATTCCATCAAAATTATACAATACTATTTATAGATTTAATAATGTTCAATATTTTTGTTACATTTGAAATCTTTAATAAATAATAAACAATGAAAAAATCAATTTTAATTTTCGCCCTAACAATTTCATTAATTTCGTGCGATAAGAAACAAAACACAACTCCAGTAAAAGAATTTAAAACTGCTTATGTTGACACATCCGAATTAATGAAAGCCTCGACTGAAGCAAAAGACATAAAAGCAAAATATGAAGCTAAAGCGGATGTTATGGGAGCAAAATTAAAATCGGAAACTGCTCGTTTTCAAAGCGATGCTGCAAATTTTAAACAAAACGCACAAGCCAATGGACAAGCTTGGGCCGAGCAAAAAGGAGCTGAATTACAAAAACGCCAACAAGAATTGCAATATGCTCAAGAAGCAATGATGCGACAATTACAAGGCGAAAGCGGTGTTGAAATGGATTCGTTAATTTCAAAACTTCGTAAATCGTTTAAGGTATATGGTAAAGAAAAAGGTTACGATTACATTTATGGAACAGGTGATTCTCAATCGGTTTTATATGCTAAAGATAATTATAACATTACCAATGAAATGATTAAAATGATGAACGATTCCTACAAAAAACCATCATCAGAAGAGGTTAAAAAATAATTAATTTTGAATATAAATATAAAAAAACCGCTCGATATGTTTGTTGAGCGGTTTTCGTAATATTATAAATTTAATTTTGTTGATTTCAAATAGAGTTTAAATCTATGTACTTTAAGTGTATTATACTTTAATTTAAATTTTTTACTACAAATTTTTAAGTATACATATTGCAGGTTTTATTTCACATTAAATGCAATATCCCACTTTTCCCAGCTTAAAACAACTTTGTCGCTTAAAACGGTATAAACAAGTTTTTCAGTAATTTCAATTTTCGCTTTCGGCGTTACTTTTACTCGTAATTGATCTTCTTTTTCTTTGTAACTATAAGCGCCCCATTGTTTTTGTTGCTTACTAAAAATTAAAGTACATTCTTTTTCATTTGGAATTATAAAAAGCGAATACTTGCCAGCAGGAAGTTTGGCTCCTTCAATAGTTAAGTCTTTATTTGTTTCAAATGTTGTAGCTTCATTTGCTCCAGCGCGCCAAACTTTATCGAAAGGAACAAGTTGTCCCCAAATTTCTCTTCCTTTAACGGATGGGCTCCCATAATTTATTGTAATTGTGGCTTCATTAATTTTTCCAGTTACCGTTTCTGGTGGGCTAGCCACTAGTTTTTGGGCTATTGCAAAATTGAAAAAGCTAAAAATTGCTAATAATAAAACATTACTTTTTTTCATAATTGGTTAGTTTAATTTTAATAAAGATACTTTTTTTGAATGTTTAACCTTAGTTTTTAACAAATCTTTGGCATCTAAAAAAGTTTAATTTATAGATTGTTTTCAATGTTTTATATTTGCATTTTAAAAAACTACAATGCAATCTATTTCATCCGAAGCCAACTACGTTTTACAATTTATAAACCAAACCAACCGTTCCATTTTTTTAACTGGTAAAGCCGGAACGGGTAAAACGACCTTGCTTCGAGAAATTATTCAAACCACACATAAAAATTGTGTCGTAGTTGCACCTACCGGAATTGCTGCCTTAAATGCTGGCGGTGTAACCATACACTCCATGTTTCAGTTGCCTTTCGGCGGATTTATTCCCGACCCAAACAGCCAACTTCAATTTTTCGAAGGGCAAAAATTTGAATCTCCTGCTACTTTACGCCGCAATTTTAAAATGAGTGGCGTTAAAAAAGCGGTAATTCAAAATATGGAATTGCTTATTATTGACGAAGTTTCGATGCTTCGTTCCGATATGATGGATGCCATTGATTTTATGTTGCAAAATATCCGAAAGAAAAAAATTCCTTATGGTGGTGTTCAATTACTTTTTATTGGCGATTTGTTGCAATTACCACCTGTAATTCGAGATGAAGAATGGAGGATTTTAAAAAATTATTACAATGGAAAATTCTTTTTTCATTCGCACGTTATTCAAAAAAATCCGCCGTTGTATATTGAATTATCCAAAATTTTTCGTCAAACAGACGAACGTTTTATTTCGGTTTTAAATAATCTTCGAAACAACACGATTACTCAAAACGATGTTTCAATTTTAAATCAATATGTGAACCCAAATTTTGATTTGAAAGCTAATAAAGGTTATATAACTTTAACAACTCATAACAACAAAGCCGACACCATAAATCAACAAAATTTAAACGATTTAGAAGCAAAATCTTATTTCTATAAAGCCGATGTTGTAGGTGATTTTCCTGATAAAATTTATCCATTAGAAGAAAAATTAGAGTTAAAATTGGGTGCTCAAATTATGTTTATTAAAAATGATCAATCGTTTGAAAAAAATTATTTCAACGGAAAAATGGGTATCGTGAAATCGTTATCTGATAAAGAAATTTTAGTTCATTTTACGGAAGAAAATAAAACCATTGAAGTTGAAAAGCATGAATGGACGAACATAAAATACGTTGTTGACCCAAATACCAAAGAAGTTGATGAAGAAAATTTAGGAACTTTTACGCATTATCCTATAAAATTGGCTTGGGCAATTACGGTTCATAAAAGCCAAGGTTTAACTTTTGACAAGGCCGCACTTGATGTTTCACAAGTATTTCTTCCTGGTCAAGCCTATGTTGCACTTTCGCGATTACGATCGCTTGATGGTTTAGTTTTATTGACTCCGTTGCAAATGAATGGTATTTCAAATGATTATGATGTTATGGATTATGCCAACAACAAAGCATCAGAAGAAGTATTGCAAAATTTTTTAAAATCTGATTCTAAACAATTCATTCACAATTATTTAAAATCGAGTTTCGATTGGCATGATGTAGCTCAAGTTTGGCGCAATTTAAAATACAGTTTTGTTGATAGTGATAAATCAGAAAAATCGAAATACAGTCAATGGGCAACCGAGCAATTTAATAATAGTAATGCTTTGTTGGATCCAGCAATTAAATTTATGTCGCAATTAGATAAATTATTTTACGATGAAAACGTAGATCTATTTTTTATTAACAATAGAATTTCAGCAGCATACAATTATTTTTACGATAAAATAAACGAATTAGCATATCAAATTTTGTATAAAATTCAAGAAGTACAACGAAAAAAATTAACCAAACAATTTTATGATGAATTAGTTATTTTGGAAGATATGCAAATTAAAGCAATTTTTCGATTAATGAAAGGCAAACGATTAATAGAAACGGTTATTGAAAACAAAACGATAAACAAAGAAAACTTAAATTTTTCGGCACTTAAATCATACAGAATCAATTTATTAGAAAAAGTTTTAATTGATTTTAAGGCTAATAATTTAAGTTTAGTTGAAGAAACAGAAGAGGTAAGTTTATACAAAAGGAAAGATAAAAACAGCACAAAAGAACCTAAAAAGCACACTTCTCAAATTACTTATGAGCTTTGGGTAGAGAAAAATTCGATTGAAAAAATTGCTGAAATTCGTAAGTTAACAGTAGGAACTATTTTTGGGCATTTCACCAAATTAGTTCTCGACAAAGCAGTTTCCGTTTTTGAAATTTTACCCGAAGATAAAATAGTAGCCTTATCAAAAGCATTTGAAAATTATAATGAAGAGTCGTTAAACCCATTAAAAGAGAAATTTGGTGAGCAATTTACTTGGGATGAATTAAAAATGTTTAAAGCAAGTTT
>JAYUFJ010000321.1:0-1563 GCA_043738775.1 Flavobacterium sp.
GATTTGGTTAGCCAAATGTATAAATTAAAGACCAGACTTCCAAGTACAAAACCAACCTATGAGTTTGCCTAAAACCCCAATTGCGCCAAACCGCTGTTGGCAGATCGGTTGCGTATTTATTAAATTTTAACTTTCAGTTTTCTTTGTTTTATTTTTTACATTGAAATATCCACCCCAAAGAGTTAATAATGGTGCAATTGCTCCAATTAAAGCAAACGGAAATCCTTTTCCTCTACTTATTATGATAATTACAAAAACTATTATTATTCCAGTTACAATAATTAGAAATGGATAAACCCAAGATTTTTCAAAAAATGATTTTTTTCTTATCATTTCTAATTTATTCAGACTTATATAATTTTCTATTTCTATTTCTAATTCTTGGCAATATTTTTCAAAATTTTCAGTTTTGCAGAAATTTGTTCCTGAAGATAAACTTGTTCTATTTCCACTTTTTAAATTTATAATTAAACTTATATTTCCGTTATAATTTTGTACTTGATAATTTTTAATTTCATTGAAATTTACTATTTCAATTTTATCATTTTTATTTATTTCGGTATAATTTTCTGTTAATATTGCAAATCCATTTTTCTTTATTTTGTGTTTATTTAACCAAAAAATTAAAATTGGAACTCCAAATGAAATGCCCAATGTCAAATAAACATTAAAGTATTTTTTAAATTCTACCATTGTGTATATCAGAGCAAAAAAAGTCGCAAATGACATTAAAAAAAGTATTATCGAATATTTTTGATTAACATATTCAAACTCATATTTTTTCATATAATTCAATTGTATTAAAGTTAATTTTGTTTTTTAATTCGGTTTAAACAACTGTCTGCCAACGTTCCGTGGCTTCCCGAAGTGTGGGACTTGATAAGCCTTAACTTCGGTTAATCACTGAACACAAAAGTACAAAACAATTTGTAAATTCAAGACCCAAAACCCACATTTTGGGAAACCACTGTTAGCAGAAGCCCGAATTTGTCGTTTGGTTCGATTTTACTACTCGGCTTTGTGTATTTATGTTTCGGATTGGTATATATGTAAGTCGGACTTATATAAATATAAATCGGGTATGCGTAAATGTAAATCGGATTGGCATAAATACAAATAGGATTGCAATAAATATAAATGCGGAACGCATATATATAACTGCGAAGCAGATATATATAATTGCGGTAGCAATATATATAAATCGGCTTGGTGTATTTATGTTTAGGCTTGTCATATTTATATTTTTTGGTTTTAAATTTTTATTTATGGATATTAATTTGCATATATGACAATATTGATTTAATATTGCAGTAAATAATTTTTGCAAACAATGGTAAATTGGAATGATAAAGTTAAAAGATTGCTAAAATCGGAGTTAGTAAAAAGAGGCATTACTAATTCGGAATTGGTATTGATGCTTAAAGATATTGATGTTGAAGAAACTAAAGCAGGAATCGATAGCAAAATAAGTCGGGGTACTTTTAGTGCATCTTTTTTTTTTCAATGTCTTTCTGTAATTGGTTGCTCCAAGATTGAGATTGAAAAATATGAAAGTAGTTTAAT
>JAYUFJ010000322.1:0-1563 GCA_043738775.1 Flavobacterium sp.
AAGCAATTTAAAAAATTTGCCACAAAACACCAAGGTGTAAACGCAATGTATTACGACAAATTAGTTGCTGCAATAACGCCAACCAGCATGACGCCCTATATTATTGAAGAACGTCAACTAAACGTGTCTCAGCTCGACGTTTTTTCACGATTAATGATGGATAGAATCATTTTTCTAGGAACAGGAATCGACGACCAAATCGCGAACATTGTACAAGCACAACTTTTGTTTTTAGAAAGTGCCGATGCAACTAAAGATATTCAAATTTATTTAAACTCACCAGGTGGTAGCGTATATGCAGGTTTAGGAATTTACGACACCATGCAATACATTAAACCCGATGTTGCCACAATTTGTACCGGAATGGCAGCCTCGATTGGAGCTGTTTTACTATGCGCAGGTGCCAAAGGAAAACGTTCTGCACTACCACATTCACGAGTAATGATACACCAACCATCGGGCGGAGCACAAGGAGTTGCAACAGATATGGAAATTAACCTACGTGAAATGTTAAAGTTAAAAGACGAATTATATAAAATAATTTCAACACACTCTGGGCAAACATTCGATAAAGTACATCAAGATTCGGAACGCGATTATTGGATGATAGCCGATGAAGCAAAAGAATACGGAATGATTGATGAAGTTTTGAGGAGATAAATCAATAGATAAGGTTTTAAACAATAGATTATTTACCGAACATAGAAAGCCAATAAAACTTTGAAATTTCGAGTGGTAAATTTAAAACTTAAAACCTAAAATTTAAAATCAGAGATTAAAAATCTGCAAACAAAAAAATGGCAAAAGAAAAATTAGAATGTTCGTTTTGCGGACGAAAAAAACCCGAAACCAATTTGCTTATTGCAGGAATTGATTCACACATTTGTGACCGTTGTATTGAACAAGCCCACGGAATTGTTATTGAAGAAACAAAATCAAATGGAGATTTAAATAAAAAAGCGTCCGATTTAATTTTGCGCAAACCAAAAGAAATTAGAGCATTTTTAGACGAATATGTTATTGGGCAAGAACAAACAAAAAAAGTAATGTCGGTTGCAGTGTACAACCATTACAAACGTTTGATGCAACAAAAAGATTCCGACGAAGTAGAAATTGAAAAAAGTAATATTATAATGGTAGGTCAAACCGGAACTGGTAAAACATTGGTAGCCAAAACTATCGCTAAAATGTTGGATGTTCCTTTGGCTATAGTTGACGCAACAGTATTAACCGAAGCTGGTTATGTAGGCGAAGATGTTGAAAGTATTTTAACTCGTTTGCTTCAAGCTGCTGATTATGATGTTTCGAAAGCAGAACGAGGAATTGTTTTTATTGACGAGATTGATAAAATTGCCCGCAAAAGTGACAATCCTTCAATAACTCGTGATGTTTCGGGCGAAGGTGTACAACAAGCTTTGTTGAAACTTTTAGAAGGAACCATAGTAAATGTTCCTCCAAAAGGCGGACGAAAACATCCTGATCAAAAATTTGTTGAAGTAGATACTCAAAATATTTTATTTATTGCAGGAGGTGCTTTTGATGGAATTGAAAGAATTATTTCGA
>JAYUFJ010000323.1:0-4487 GCA_043738775.1 Flavobacterium sp.
GGCCGATAAATTATACTTCGAACCTGTTTTTTGGGAACACATTTATGATATTATTCGTCACGAAAAACCCGAAGGCGTTATAGTACAATTGGGTGGGCAAACCGCTTTGAAACTAGCCGAAAAATTATCTAAATATGGAATAAAAATTCTTGGAACTTCGTTTGATGCACTTGATTTAGCTGAAGATAGAGGAAGGTTTTCAGAATTATTAACCGACCTTAAAATTCCGTTTCCACAATTTGGAATTGCCGAAAATGCCGATCAAGCTTCGGCTCTTGCAGATGTTTTAGATTTCCCGTTATTGGTGCGTCCATCGTATGTTTTAGGAGGGCAAGGAATGAAAATTGTTATTAACAAACAAGAACTAGAAGAACACGTTATTGATTTATTGAAAAATATTCCAGGGAACAAATTGCTTCTGGATCATTATCTTGACGGAGCAATCGAAGCCGAAGCTGATGCCATTTGCGATGGCGAAAATGTCTACATCATTGGAATTATGGAACATATTGAACCTTGCGGAATTCATTCTGGAGACTCGAATGCGACTTTGCCACCGTTTAATTTAGGCGAATTTGTAATGCAGCAAATTAAAGACCATACCAAACAAATTGCATTGGCATTGCGAACTGTCGGTTTAATTAACATTCAATTTGCCATAAAAGACGATACTGTTTATATTATAGAAGCCAATCCGAGAGCATCGAGAACGGTTCCGTTTATAGCAAAAGCGTATGGCGAACCTTATGTGAATTATGCTACCAAAGTAATGCTTGGCGAAAATAAAGTAACCGATTTTACATTCAATCCGCAATTAAAAGGCTATGCTATAAAGCAACCTGTTTTCTCGTTTAGTAAATTCCAAAATGTCAACAAAGCTCTTGGACCAGAAATGAAATCAACTGGAGAAAGTATTTTGTTTATTGATGATTTGAAAGACGATCAGTTTTATGAGTTGTATTCTAGAAGGAAGATGTATTTGAGTAAATAAAATTTAAACTTAAAAATCTAAATTTTTATCAAACAATTGTGTTATGTCTTCATAACCAACCTGTAAATTCCAAACTTGAAGTCCAAGTGATTTTGCTGATTCGGTATTTTCTAATTTATCATCAACAAACAAAGTGTTTTTTGGTGATAAATTATGGTTTGAAATTAGTTTGGAATAAATTGCAGGGTCAGGTTTTCGCATTCGCATTTCGAACGAAAAATATACTTTTTCAAAACATTGGTAAAAAGCTGAGTAAAACGAAACTCCAACTTTATCTTCAAAAAACTGAATATGAGTTTTGTCGGTATTGGTTAACAAAAACAGTTTGTATTTCTCGGAAAGTAACTGTAAAAACTCCAACCTTTCTAATGGAAAATCGCCAATAATTGCATTCCAAGCCGATTTAATTTCAAAAATTGTAGCATTTGTAGTCTGTTTTTGAATGGATTCTAAAAAATCATCTTCAGAAATTTGTCCTTTTTCATACAAATCATTTTGCAACTTCAAAACATCATCCATTTTGGTTAAACCCAATTTAGAAAATGCATCGAACGACTTTTTTTTATTTAAATTTATAAAAATATCTCCAAAATCAAAAATAATAGTATTAATCATAATTGAAAAGTGTTAAAAGTTTGTCATTTAAAATATCCGTTCGTACTGCATTTTTTAAATCAATTTTCACCGACTTAATACCGAAACCTAAAATTGTATCCGATTTGAAAATTCGTGCTTCATCCCACAAATTGGCTTCTATAAAAGTTTGTAGCATTTTCGATCCTCCTTCAATTAAAACAGATTGAATTTCGTGTTTAAACAAAATTTCACAAACCGAATTTGCCAATTGAGTATCAAAAATACATTTTTCGAAAATCAAATTATCAGTTGAAACTGTATTTTCTTGTTCGGTAATTACAATCGTTTTAATCAAATTATCTTTTACGTTGTATAAAGATGTAATTTTTCCCGATTTATCCAAAACCACTCGAATTGGATTTTTACCTTTCCAAACTCTAACATCTAATTTCGGATTATCATTTAAAACCGTGTTCGTTCCAACCAAAATTGCCTGTTCTTCGCTTCGCCATTTGTGAACCAATTGCCTTGAAAATGCATTTGAAATTGCAAATGATTTTTTATCGTTAACATTTTGTAGGTTATTATTTTGTTGAAAAGGAGCAATAAATCCATCTAAAGTTTCTGCCCATTTTAAAATAATATAAGGTCGCTTGTTGTTATGAAAAGTGAAAAATCGTTTGTTGAAATTATAGCATTCATTATTTAAAACACCAATTTTTACATTTATTCCAGCATCTAATAATTTTTTTACACCGTTACCTGATACTTTTTCGTTACTGTCAAGCGTTCCTATTATAACATTCATAATTTTATGCTTCACAATTAAATCGGCACAAGGAGGAGTTTTTCCGAAATGTGAACAAGGTTCTAAACTTACATAAAGTGTTGATTTTGATAACAAAGATTTGTTTTTTACCGAATTGATTGCGTTAACTTCTGCATGATTTTCACCGTAAATCGATGTAAAACCTTCGCCAATAATTTTTTCTTTATAAACAATAACAGCACCAACCGACGGATTGGGCATAGCTAATGGCAAACCATTTTTGGCCAATTCAAGACATCTTTTTATGTAAAATTCGTGTTGATTCATATTACAAAAATACTACTTTTGTGTCTATAATTTTAATTTATGATAATTCGAGAAATACAACCCAACGATAATCCTGATATTGCTAAAGTGATCCGACAGGTTTTTATTGATAATAATTTACCCAAAATAGGCACAGCATTTGCAGACATTTATTTAGATACTTTATTTGAAGTTTACAATACACCAAAATCAGTTTATTTTATAGTCGAAAATGAAAACCAAGTTATTGGTGGCTGCGGTATTGCTCAATTAGAAAATTCAAATGAAAACATTTGTGAACTGCAAAAAATGTATTTTTTGCCTGAAGCTCGTGGTATAGGAATGGGTTTTAAAATGATGGAATTGTGTTTACAAAAAGCCAATGAATTCGGTTTTGATAGTGTTTATTTGGAAACTTTACCAGAAATGCTTGATGCCCAAAAATTATATAAAAAAGTGGGTTTTGAATATTTAAGTGAGCCAAAAGGAAACACCGGCCATTGTACTTGCCCAATTTGGATGCTAAAAAAATTATAAATTAAAAAAATAACCTTGAAATTAAAAGACTACAAAACCGTTTTTTTAAACCAAATTTTTCCTTTTTATGACGAAATGGAAGCTACAAGTTTTTTTTATATTACTTTAAAATACTTGCATAATTTAAAACGAATTGATTTAGCGTTGCAACCCGATTTGGAACTTTCACAAGATAAAATGAAAAATTGGGAAGCAATTGCGGATGAATTAAAAACCCAAAAACCTATTCAATATATTTTAGGGGAAACTTTTTTTTACGATTTAAAATTTGAAGTAAATGAAAACACATTAATTCCGAGACCCGAAACAGAAGAGTTGGTTGCATTAATTTTAAATTCAAAAAAAGATAAATGTAACAATTTAAAGATACTAGATATTGGAACTGGTTCGGGTTGTATTGCGATTTCATTAGCCAAAAACTTTCCAAACGCTAAAGTTTTTGCTTTAGATGTTTCTGAAAGAGCACTTGAAATTGCTCAAAAAAATGCAAAATTGAATGCTGTAAATGTAACTTTTTTGCATCAAAATATCTTACAAACAAATAACTTGAATGAGCAATTTGATATAATTGTTTCCAATCCGCCGTATGTACGCAATTTAGAAAAAAAAGAAATTAACAAAAATGTATTGGCCTACGAACCACATTTGGCGCTTTTTGTAAAAGATGATGATCCACTTTTATTTTATCGAAAAATTGCTCAATTAGCCAAAATAAATTTAAATCAAAATGGTCAATTGTTTTTTGAAATTAATCAATATTTAGGAAAAGAAACTGTTGAATCATTAAAAAATTTAGAATTTAAAAATATCCAACTTCACAAAGATATTTATAAAAATGATAGGATGATTTGTTGTGAATTGTAAATTTATTCGATTTTTTTTTAATAAAAGTAAAACTCCTCCTCACGAGTTAAAGAATCTATTCATAACGCAACGCCTCAATTGGGTCTAGCTTTGAAGCCTTAATTGCTGGGTAAGAACCAGAAACCAAAGCCACAATAAAACTAGTAATTACTGCTGCTGCAATCGCCATCCATGGAATTGAAAAGGAAAAATCTAAAGCTTTAGAAATTCCGAAACCAATAAGAACTCCAAAAATAATTCCGACTAAACCTCCCAATTGCCCAATAATTAATGTTTCCATAAAAAATTGCCACGCAATAGTTCTACGAGTTGCACCAAGCGACTTTCGTACTCCAATTTCCCGAGTTCGTTCGGTTACCGATACTATCATAATATTCATTAAAGCTATTGATGAACCTAAAATGGTTATAATTCCAATTACCCAAGCCGACAAACCTAAAACTC
>JAYUFJ010000324.1:0-4479 GCA_043738775.1 Flavobacterium sp.
ATGATAAAGTGATTTTGAATAATTTTAGTTTCGATTTTCAACGAGGAGCACGAATTGGGATTATTGGAAAAAACGGAACTGGAAAATCAACTTTCTTGAACCTTTTAACCCAAACAATTCCTACAGATTCTGGTAAGGTTGTTATGGGTGAAACCATAAAAATTGGGTATTATACGCAAAGTGGTATTAACCCAAAACCCGGACAACGTGTAATTGATATTATTAAAGAATACGGCGAGTTTATTCCGTTGGCAAAAGGAAGAATGATTTCGGCAAGTCAACTTTTAGAGCGTTTTTTATTTGATGCTAAAAAGCAATATGATTTTGTTGAAAAATTGAGTGGTGGTGAGTTAAAGCGATTGTATTTATGTACCGTTTTAATTCAAAATCCGAATTTTTTAATTCTTGATGAACCAACGAACGATTTAGATATTATCACTTTAAATGTTTTAGAAAGTTTCTTATTGGATTATCCAGGGTGTTTACTCGTAGTTTCTCACGACCGTTATTTTATGGATAAAATTGTAGATGACTTGTTTGTTTTTCGTGGCGAAGGAATTGTAGAAAATTTTCCAGGAAATTATTCAGATTTTCGTGCCTACGAAGATTCTGTTGAACCTGCTGGCAAAGAGGATTTAAAAGAAAAAAATAATTGGAAACAAATTAAAACAATTTCATCTGGATTGGATTTTAATGAGCAAAAAGAGTTCAATAAAATTGAAAAAGAAATTAAGGATTTAGAATTTAATAAAAATGAAATTGAAAGGCTATTTTCTGAAGGACAAGTTGCAGATGCTGAAATTGAAACTAAGGCCAACGAATTGCAAAAAATAATCAACTTGAAAAACGAAAAAGAAGAGCGTTGGTTTGAACTTTCGGCAAAAATGGAATAAGTATTTTATAAAAATTTAACAAATAAATCTCAAAAAATCTTTGTGTTATTTCGAAATTTCCTTGTGAATTTATTAGAAATAATTAAAAAAATGCTTCAATTAATTAAAACATACTTAAAATTTCTTTGGAACTCCAAAAACGAACACGGTGTTCATTCGCCCTTTGTTTACGATTTGGTTACGAAGTGTTTTTATGACCAAAAAAAGCATCCAGAATATTTAATATTAAAAGAATTTTATAATAAAAATAAAATTTCTAAAAATGCAAAAATATCTTTAAATCGTACCAAATTATTATTCCGAATTGTAAACTATTTTAAACCCGAAACAATTCTTGAAATAACAAAAGCATCAGGTGCAGCGCAACTTGCAATTTCATTAGGCAATTCAAAAGTGAAAATTACCACTTTAAAAGATATAAACAAATTGCAAAAAGTAAAACTAATTTATTTTGAAACAAATAATTCTCAAAAAAATACAATTGAGCAATTTGAATTGCTTTTAAAATCAGTTACAAACCAAACTGTTTGGATTTTTAATAATATTCATCAAAGTATAAAAGCAGAAATCGATTGGAAAATCATCCAAAATCATCCAAAAGTAACCGTTACTATTGACACTTTTAAATGGGGAATTGTGTTTTTTAGAACCGAGCAAGAAAAAGAACATTTCACAATTCGAATCTAAAGAAGTTTAAAATGGTTTAATTTTGTTTAATTTCGTTGTAACATTTTAAATAGTATTAAGTCTTATAACTGTAAGATTTAATAATCATTAGCAATTAAACTTTTAAACTAAAAATAATGAACAATTCATTAATCGACATAAAAAACATTAAACGCGATTTCGTACTAGGCAACGAAACCATCAATGTACTCAAAGGCATCGACCTACAAATTAACAAAGGTGAATATGTAGCATTAATGGGGCCTTCGGGTTCAGGAAAATCTACCCTAATGAATCTTTTAGGTTGTTTAGATACACCAACATCTGGTAATTACATTTTAAACAACAAAGACGTTTCACAAATGAAAGACGACGAACTAGCCGAAATTCGCAACAAAGAAATCGGTTTTGTTTTTCAAACATTCAACCTTTTACCACGAACAACTGCACTTGACAATGTAGCACTACCAATGGTTTACGCTGGTTTTTCAAAATCCGAACGTAACATTCGAGCAACCGAAGTTTTAAATCAAGTAAATTTGGGTGATCGAATGGATCATCAACCCAACCAACTCTCTGGAGGACAACGCCAAAGAGTAGCTATTGCACGCGCACTTGTTAACAAACCATCAATAATTTTAGCCGACGAACCAACAGGAAACCTCGACAGCAAAACCTCAGTCGAAATAATGAAACTTTTTGGCGATATTCACGCCTCCGGAAATACAGTAATTCTAGTAACACACGAAGAAGAAATAGCCGAATATGCCCACCGAATTATACGTTTACGCGACGGAATTATAGAAAGCGACATTAGCAAAAAATAATTTTAGTAGCAACGCGTTCGGGTTTGTCAACCAATATCGTTCCCGCTTTCCGTTCTATCTGCACCAAAAAAAGGTGCAGGATGCCACTGCAATCGGGGCTAAACGAAATAGTTTTTTCACTATCTTTGATGACTTATCAAAAAAAAAGAAATAATGAAAGTATATACCAAAACAGGCGACACAGGCACCACAGCACTTTTCGGAGGCACACGAGTACCCAAAGACCATATAAGAATAGAAAGCTACGGAACTGTTGACGAGTTAAACTCCCACATCGGGTTAATTCGTGACCAAAAAATGAACCAACATTACAAAAACATTTTAATTGAAATTCAAGATAGATTATTCACTGTAGGAGCAATATTAGCCACGCCACCAGAAAAAGAAGTTTTAAAAAACGGCGAAAAACGACTTCAAAATTTAGGAATTATAGAAACCGACATAGAACTTATAGAAAACGAAATCGACACAATGGAAGATGCTTTGCCACAAATGACCCATTTCGTACTACCAGGCGGACACACAACTGTGTCATATTGTCACATTGCCCGTTGCGTTTGCCGTCGTGCCGAACGTTTAGCAGTGCATTTAAATCACATTGAGCCAATTGAACCAATCGCAATTAAATACCTAAACCGACTTTCTGACTATCTTTTTGTATTGGCACGAAAGTTGTCATTTGACTTGAAAGCAGAAGAGGTAAAATGGATACCAAGGAAATAATTTTTATTTACGGTAAAACGATTTTTGATTTTTGAACCAACAAGTTTAGTTAAAATTAGAGTTCAAAAATTCGAATTTTAAAATCTAAAATTAAAACGTTCTTAACTTTTTTAAAAAATAATTCATTTTTTACTTGATTTTTTCAGTAATAAATTTATTTTTGCACAAATTATAAAACCAAAAGAGATGTATTGGACATTAGAATTAGCATCCTATTTAAGTGATGCACCGTGGCCTGCAACCAAAGACGAATTAATTGACTACGCAATTAGAGCGGGTGCTCCTTTAGAAGTAGTTGAAAACCTACAATCTATCGAAGACGAAGGCGAAATATACGAATCAATGGAAGAAATTTGGCCAGACTATCCTACCGATGAAGATTATCTTTGGAACGAGGATGAATATTAAAAAATAAATCAATAAAAAAGTCTCCAAAGAGGCTTTTTTTTTGTTTATTTTTGCATAAAATTTTATAATAATCACATATTGGTTGATTTAAAAATCGTAAATCCAAAATATTAAATCCAAAATTAAAATGAGTTTCATTAATAGTATTTTAAAAGCATTTGTTGGCGATAAATCGCAAAAAGATGTAAAATCGATTCAACCTTTAGTTACCAAAGTTAAGGCTTTTGAAAACCAATTAATAAGTCTTTCTAATGATGGATTGAGAGCCAAAACTGCCGAATTTAAAGAAAAAATAAAAACAGCTCGTGCCGAAAAAGACTTGCTTATTGTAGCTAAAAAGCTAGAAGCCGAAAATACAGTCGATATCGATGCTCGTGAAGATATTTACAATGCAATTGATACTTTAGAAAAAGAAGCTTACGAAATTTCAGAAAAAGTCTTGAACGAAATTCTTCCAGAAGCCTTTGCAGTTATTAAAGAAACTGCTAAACGTTTCAAAGAAAATTCTGTTTTAACTGTAACCGCATCTGAAAAAGACAGAGAACTTTCTATAACTAAACCTTACATAACATTAGTTGGTGACCAAACCAATTGGTCAAACCAATGGAATGCTGCAGGAAAAGAAATTACTTGGGATATGATTCACTACGACGTTCAATTAATTGGCGGTGTAGTTTTACACCAAGGAAAAATATCTGAAATGCAAACTGGTGAAGGAAAAACATTAGTAGCAACTTTGCCATTGTACTTGAATGCATTAACCGGAAACGGAGTGCATTTGGTAACCGTAAACGACTATTTGGCAAAACGTGACAGTACCTGGAAAGCACCACTTTTTGAATTTCACGGAATTACAGTAGATTGTATTGACAACCATCAACCAAACTCTGATGCAAGAAGAAAAGCCTACGATGCAGACATTACTTATGGCACTAACAACGAATTTGGTTTCGATTATTTAC
>JAYUFJ010000325.1:0-4477 GCA_043738775.1 Flavobacterium sp.
TTGTGTTTGTTTTCGAAATATCGGTATAGTGAGCTTTCGTTTGAACCAATTTTAATTCCTAATTTTTTAAAAGTAAAGTTTTCAAAACCTAGTTCGTGAATAAGTAAAATACTATTTTCAATAATTTTTTTTCCTAATTCAGAAGTTTCAGGATCTTTTACATACAGTTTTTCATTAACTGCAATTTTTATATTTGGTAATTTAATTTGCATAGAATTTAAAATTAAATTTTAAATCCAAAAACAAGTCTTTGAACAGCCATTATTTTCGGAATTATATAGTTATTATTTAAATCAAGTTGTTATTAATTTTTATCAAGATGCATTAATTAATGATCATTAGCTTTTACGGCATTTGTTTTTTTAATTTCAACTTCATTTTTATCGGTTTTAACTTCAAAACTAACGGGCTTTTGCGGAAGATTTAACAATGTCTCTTCTAAAAACTCCACTTTTCCTGTATGAATATCATATACTGCACCAACTATCAAAATTTCGCCTTTTTCGTACTTTCTACTCAAAACAGGTTCTAAGTCACGCAATGCACTAACCTGATCTAGAACATTTTGTCGAACAGCATTGTTTAAGCGATTTCCGGGTAAATGCGAACTTTTTGCAACGGCTGGTTTAATTTCATTTACAAGTGTTACAATATGTCCTGGTGGATTTTCTGGTCTTTGTAGCGCTGCATTTACTGCACCACATTCGGTGTGACCCATTACAACAATTAATTTGGTTTTTAAAAACAAAGTAGCATATTCAATACTACCGTATGAAGCAGCTGCGCATACTTGTCCAGCAGTTCTTACAATAAATAAATCACCAAAACCTTGATCGAAAATCATTTCAT
This sequence comes from Flavobacterium sp., assembly GCA_043738775.1. Taxonomy (GTDB): domain Bacteria; phylum Bacteroidota; class Bacteroidia; order Flavobacteriales; family Flavobacteriaceae; genus Flavobacterium. The sequence continues at coordinate 850 of JAYUFJ010000325.1, forward strand.
TTGGTACACGTGAATCCGAACAACCAACTATTGTAGCAAAAGGTTGTTGTCCTTTTTCAAGTTTTAAAATTGTTTCATAGTCTTGTCTTGGCCGTATACTTTTTCCTTCTTGAAACCTTCGATTACCACCAATTAATTTAGTAATTGCAATTCGAGGATTGGAGTAAGCGGAATCTCTGTTAACCTCATAATGCTCAATTTTCCATTGATCAGTTTCAACTTCTGTAACTTTATTTTTTTTATTATGTATTTGTGAGTTCATTGAAAAAAAAGTGAATAAAAATACAACGAGTAAAAATAATTTTTTCATTAGGTTTGGTTTTTAATTGATACAAATGTAATACAAAAAGTTTCATAATCAATAGTAATACTATTAATTATGAAATTTTAACTTTTAAAAAGTTGAATAAAAAATTACAACTAAAATCATAGTTAATGAAGTGAAGTGATTTAAAATTTTAATTGATGTACTTCGTCTAAATTAATATCGGAATTTAAGTTAACGTCTAAATCGGTTACAAAGCCCGAATTTAAACCGTAAACCCAACCGTGAAGCATCAATTCTTGTCCGTTTTTCCAGGCCGATTGCACAATCGATGTTTTAGCCAAATCAAAAACTTGCTCTTTCACATTTATTTCTACGAAAGAATTAAATCTGTCCTCGTCATTAATAATTGAATCCAATTGAATGCGATGCAATCGATAAATATCTTTAATATGCCGAATCCAGTTGTCGATAATTCCGATAGAATCGTTGCTCATAGCTGCTTTAACTCCACCGCAACCATAATGTCCGCATACAATAACATGTTTCACTTTTAACACATTTACGGCATAATCTAAAACGCTTAACATATTCATATCGCTATGAATTACCATATTAGCAATATTTCTATGCACAAAAACTTCACCAGGTTTTGCTCCAATAATTTCATTGGCAGGTACACGACTGTCCGAACATCCAATCCATAAAAGTGGAGGAGTTTGTCCTTTTGATAAATCTTTAAAATAATCGGGGTCTAATTTCAATTGATTTTCGACCCAAATTTTATTGTTATCTAATATTTTTTTATAGAAATCTGACATTATTTATATTAAAATTTAATAATTGTAAAAATAGTATTTTTAATTTCAATATTTCAAAATCCAGTCAAAATTAGATTTTTGAATGTTTTCTTTTTCAGATTTTATAAAATCTAAATATTTTTGAGCTACTGGTGAAAGGATTTTATTAGGTAACCAAATTAAATTCCATTCTGATTTTATAGGAAATCCGTTGACTTGAATAATTCCCAATTCATTATTTTTCAATTCATTTTTACAACCAATTAATGGTAAAATTGAAAATCCTAAACCTGCAATAACGGCCTGTTTTATAGCTTCGTTTGAAGTTAATTGCATTTTAATATTGATTTTGAAATTTTTCTTTTTTAAGTGATTTTCCATGACCAACCTTGTTCCAGAACCCTCCTCTCTATAAAGTAAAGAAATTTCATTTAGAATTGTATTTTTATTTGGGGTCGATAAAAAACTGTTCTTTTTACCCATTAAAAACAATTTATTTTCTAAAATTGGAAGTGAATTCACTTCAAAATCCGAAGGCAAAACTGAAACTAAGGCAAAATCGATTTCATTATTTTTTAAACTTTCTAATACCGATTTTCTGTTCGTTACATCGATATCCAAATCAATTTGTGAATAGATTTCTATAAAATTAGATAAAAAATAAGGCATAATATATTTTCCTGTCGAAACTACTGCAATTTTTAGTTTTCCAGATAAAATACCTTTAAAAGCTTGTGTTTTATAGTTAATTGTTGCTACTTCATTTAAAATTCGTTGAACAATTTGTGCAATTTCTAATCCAAAATCGGTTATAAACAATTTTCTTCCAACAACTTCTGTTAACGGAATATCAAATTGATCTTGAAAATTTTTTAATTGAATTGAAACTGCAGGTTGCGTCAAATGCATATTGGCTGCAGCCTTAGTAATGCTTTTTTTTTCAACAATTTTTAAAAAAAGTTGTAATTGATGTAAAGTATAATTCATAAATAAATTTTATGTGTATCATAACAAATATAAATAAAAATTTATTAATAATCGGTTCTAAATTTGCATCGAACTTTTAAATCTAAATTAGATGCAACGAATTACTATTGCCAAAGGCGACGGAATTGGACCCGAAATTATGGATGCTACTTTAAAAATAATGAAAGCAGCAGGTGCTAAAATTGAATATGACGAAATAGAAGTAGGCGAGAAAGTATACTTATCGGGCAATACATCTGGAATTGCCAAAGAGAGTTGGGATGTTATTATTAAAAATAAAGTTTTTTTAAAAGCACCTATAACTACACCGCAAGGTGGTGGTTACAAAAGTTTAAATGTTACCACCCGAAAATTTTTAGGATTGTACTCCAATGTTCGTCCCTGCGTAAGTTTATATCCTTTTGTAGCTACAAAACATCCTAAAATGGATATTGTAATAGTTCGTGAAAATGAAGAAGACTTGTATGCCGGAATTGAACATCAACAAACAGATGAAGTTGTGCAATGCTTAAAAATAATAAGTCGTCCAGGTTGTGAAAAAATTATTAGATATGCTTTTGAATATGCAAAACAATACGAAAGAAAAAAGGTAACTTGTTTCACTAAAGATAATATTATGAAACAATCGGACGGTTTGTTTCATAAAATTTTTGATGAAATAGCTGCTGAATATCCCGAAATAGAAAATGAACATTGGATTATTGATATTGGTGCCGCAAAAATGGCAGATACACCCGAAGTTTTTGATGTAATTGTAACATTAAATTTATATGGCGATGTACTTTCGGATATTGCAGCTCAAATTGCAGGCTCGGTTGGATTGGCAGGTTCGGCAAATATTGGTGAAGAATGCTCAATGTTTGAAGCAATTCACGGTTCGGCTCCTCGAAGAGCGGGTCAAAATATGGCAAATCCATCGGGGCTTTTACAAGGTGCAGTAATGATGTTGAATCATTTGGGACAAACCGTAATTGCATCAAAAATTCAAAATGCCTGGCTTAAAACTTTAGAAGATGGGATTCATACTTACGATATTTATAATCAAGAAACCAGTAAAGAAAAAGTTGGTACACTTGAATTTGCCGAAGCGGTAATTAAAAATTTAGGACAGTTACCAAATCAATTAAAAGCGGTAAGTTATGAAAATAGTGGTGCTTTACAATTACCTAAATACGTTAAAAAACCAATGGCAAAAAAAGAACTTGTGGGTCATGATGTATTTTTACATTGGAATCATTCAAACCCAAATGAATTAGCAGAATTGGTAAAAAAAGTGGAAACTAAAAACTTAAAATTAAATATGATTACCAATCGAGGAATTAAAGTTTGGCCCGATGGCTTTTCACAAACATTTTGTACTGATCATTGGCGTTGTAGGTTTAAAAGCGAAAATAATATTCCATTAGATAAAAATGAGTTGATTGATTTATTACAACAATTTAATCAACACAAACTTGATACCATTAAAACTGAAAACTTATATTATTTTGACGAAAAAATAGGATTTTCATTAGGCCAAGGTCAATAATCTTAAATTTAAAAAAAATGAAATTTCAATTAATAAATGGTCAGTTTA
>JAYUFJ010000326.1:0-1554 GCA_043738775.1 Flavobacterium sp.
TTAAAATTGGGTAAACTGCTGGTAGTATAGCTTGAATTAAATCGTTCAATAAATGGGCAAAACTAATTGCAAATAGTATTGAAAAAATAGTTTTTTGAGCAATTTGGGTTTTAAAATTAGTTAACTGATTTTCGGTTTCCACAGGTTTTTTTTGAATTGCAAAAGTAAGAAAATGAACTGTTTTTTGATAAGATTTTCAAGAATTTAATTTTGGGATTATTTATAATAGATTTATTATGTAAATTTGTAATACTAAAAAATATTTTTGAACCAAAACCAAAAAAAAACGGCACTTCACGAAAAAGAGGGAATTTCTCAACCTGAAATTTTCAGCCAATCATCATTGGAGCAAATTGTTGGTTTTCGAAAAATTCAACCTTCGGCAAATGAATTGATTTCGGGCATTTTAAATCAAGATAAAGTGGCTTTAAGCCGAGCAATAACTTTAGTTGAAAGTAATAATCCTATTCATCTTGACAAAGCTAACGAAGTTATAAATGGCTGCCTACCTTTTTCAAATAAATCAATTCGAATAGGAATTACTGGTGTTCCAGGAGTTGGAAAAAGTACTTTTATTGAAGCATTTGGTAAACATTTGACAAGTTTAGGAAAAAAATTAGCGGTTTTAGCAGTTGATCCAAGCAGTACCATAAGTCACGGTAGTATTTTGGGAGATAAAACTCGAATGCAAGAATTAGTAATTGACGAGAATGCATACATTAGACCAAGTGCATCGGGTGAAACTTTAGGTGGTGTGGCTCGAAAAACTCGTGAAGCGATAATTTTATGCGAAGCGGCGGGTTTTAATATTATTATTATTGAAACTGTTGGCGTTGGACAGAGCGAAACTGCTGTTCATAGTATGGTAGATTTTTTTTTATTATTAAAAATTTCAGGCGCTGGCGATGAATTACAGGGCATTAAACGAGGTATTATGGAAATGGCCGATATGATTGTAATTAACAAAGCCGATGGAGATAATATAAAAAATGCCAATTTAGCAAAAGTAGAATTCAACCGAGCTTTACATCTTTTTCCTGCTAAAAAATCGGGTTGGAATCCAATAGTTTCAACTTGTAGTTCTATTACTAAAAATGGAATTAATGAAGTTTGGAAAACCATTTCTGAATATTTGATACTTACAAAATCAAATAATTATTTTGATACAAAACGACAAAATCAAAATGAATTTTGGATGCTGGAAACGATAAATGAACATTTAAAAAATAATTTTTATAATAACCAAGAAATTAAAAAATTATTAGATAAAAATAAAAAAGCAGTACAAAAAAATGAAATTTCACCTTTCATAGCCGCCATGAATTTATTAAAAGCTTATTTTAAGTAATTTTACAAATATCTATCCAACTAGAAACGTTGCCCAGTACACGATTTTGATTGAAATTTCCACAATGCAATACCGATTTTGTTTTTACTATTTGTGGAACTAATTTTTCAAAGTAGGTCAATCCTTTAAACATATCAGGCATTATAGTTTCAGATGCTTTAATTTCGACCAAATTTAACAATTCGTCGTTTTGCCAAATTAAATCA
>JAYUFJ010000327.1:0-1548 GCA_043738775.1 Flavobacterium sp.
GTTTTACATATGGGCGATTTAATGTTTAACCGCCGTTATCCCTATATCGATAAATCGGCAGGAGCCAATATAAGTAGTTGGATTTCAGTTTTAGATAAAACAATTTCAACTTTTGATAATGATACTATTTTTGTTTTTGGGCACGCTTTTGAACCCGAAAAAATTACAGGAAATAAAGAAGATATTAAAGTTTTTAAAGATTATTTAGAAAAATTGCTTACGCACGTTGATTCCGAAATCAAAGCAGGGAAATCAAAAGAAGAAATTTTAAAATTAACAACCATCAATGGAGTAACCGAAATGAAAGGCGATGGAATTTTAAGAAGTTTAACAGCCGCGTATGAAGAATTATCAACCAAACCTTAATTTTGAATTGCATTATTGCAAAAAAAGCTATTTATTTGCACCAATTAAAAAGAGAGGTGGCCGAGTGGCTGAAGGCGCACGCTTGGAAAGCGTGTATATGGCAACATATCGAGGGTTCGAATCCCTTTCTCTCTGCAAAAATTATATAATTTTAAAAGCATAAAACGCTATGAAACTCTTGTTTTATGGCGTTTTTTTATAAAATGATAAACGCAAAATTGAGAAATACTAATTTTATAAAATCCGAAGCTAAACGCTTAGGTTTTATGTCTTGCGGTATATCAAAAGCAGGTTTTTTAGAAGAAGAAGCTCCCCGACTTGAAAATTGGTTAAATAAAAATCATCAAGGGGAAATGGCATATATGGAAAACCATTTTGAAAAACGACTTAATCCAAAACTATTAGTTGAAGATTCCAAAAGTGTAATTTCATTATTATTGAATTATTTTCCATCTGAAACCCAAAATAAAGAGTCGTTTAAAATTTCAAAATACTCCTACGGACAAGATTATCATTTTGTAATAAAAAAGAAACTGAATGAATTATTAAATTCTATTAAAACAGAAATAGGAGAAGTTTATGGTCGAGCATTTGTTGATTCTGCTCCAGTTTTAGACAAGGCTTGGGGGGCAAAATCTGGTTTGGGTTGGATAGGGAAAAACAGCAATTTAATTACTAAAAAAGTAGGCTCGTTTTATTTTATTGCCGAGTTAATTATTGATTTAGAATTGGAATATGATTTTGCTACAACCGATCATTGTGGCACTTGTAATGCCTGTATTGATGCTTGCCCCACAGAAGCAATTGTTGCACCTTATGTTGTTGATGGAAGCAAATGTATTTCCTATTTTACAATTGAATTGAAAGAAAATATTCCTATTGAAATGAAAGGGAAATTTAACGATTGGGCATTTGGTTGTGATATATGTCAAGATGTTTGCCCGTGGAATAAATTTTCAAAACCACATTCGGAACCACTTTTTAACCCAAATAATGAAATTTTAAATTTTTCAAAAAAAGATTGGATTGAAATAACACTTGAAACATTCAATAAAGTATTTAAAAATTCTGCTGTAAAGCGAACAAAAATAGATGGTTTTAAAAGAAATATTTTATTTTTAGAATAATCGTTTGAACTTTTTTGATTGAACTGAAAAAGTCTAGTTTTAACCCAATAGAAAC
>JAYUFJ010000328.1:0-1547 GCA_043738775.1 Flavobacterium sp.
GTACATTGTATTGTTCATTCCTAATGTTTTGTAAAAATTGTTGTAACTTAAACTATCTAAGGTTTTGCCTGTTCGATTTTCTAGGTATTCTTTTAAAATCATAAAGGTGAAATCGCTGTAACGGTATTCCTTTTTTTCGGATAATTTAGAATCCGCAATTATTTTAATTATAGTATCGTGATAATCATTTCGTATAAAAAGACTATCGGATACTTTTTTTGTGAAATCGTGGTTCGAAACTTTACTGTAATACTTTAACAGTGGTTTTTTTAAACTGTCAAGAGTTGAAGTGTAAAAAGGAATCCAAGCCTTTAAACCAGCATAATGCGAAAGTAAATTTTTAAAATTAATATGTTCTTTATTTGTATTTTTGAAAATTGGAAGTACTTCGCCCAATTCGGTTTCTAATTTGAATTGATTTTTATCAAATTGTTGCATTACATTGGGTAAAGTGGAAATTATTTTACTTACTGATGCTACATCGTAAATATCGGTGTTCTTTACTTTGATTTGGTTATCGTAGGTATGGAATCCGAATGATTTTTGATAGATAACTTTGCCTTTTCTTGCTACTAAAATTTGCATTCCCGGTGTGCATTTTAGGTCGATTGCTTTTTTTGCAATTGCATCAATTTTAGATAATATTTTAGCATCCATTTCGACATTTTCAGGCGATGTAAAGCCTAATCGATTTAAATATTTTGTTTCTAAACCGCTGTTTAACTTGAATTCTTCATTAATAGTAACTGGTAATTTTCCTTTAGATTTTATGGCTCCGAACAATAACTCGGCAGAAACTTCTTGAGCAATATCGGAATTTTGATACGAAACTACTAAACCTTTAATATTATTGAAATCGGTTACGGCGGAAAGTGAATAGGGCTTTGCGAAAACATCTAAAATTACATTGTTTGACTTTGATATTTCTTGTAACCAAAGTAATTCTTTATCTTCAAATTCGTGCTTTTTTAATGCTTTGTCTGTTTTATGAAATCCGATAATAATAGTGTTGAATTTTTTTAATTTTACGTTTAATGAATCAATATTGGTGTCGGATACTTCTGAAATTTCTGTATATTTTTTTAATGTAGAAACGAAAGTCGAATTCGAATCATCACCCAATTTTACATAAGCAATATTTTGATCTAAATTTTTTATTGGTAGTATTTCGTCATCATTTTTTAAAACTGTTATTGCATTTTCGTACAATTGATATTGTAGAGCGATGGTGCTTTCTGGATTTAAATCGCTTGATAAATTTTTAATTTCGATGGGTTTGAACTTGCTTAAACCTGCTTTATATTTGTATTTTAATATTTTTTTTACAGATTTTGCCAAACGCTCTTCTGTAATTGTTGAATCTTGATATGCCATACAAATTTTATCGTAGGCTAAAGCAACGTTTTCGGGAAACAAAAGTATGTCATTCCCTGCTTTAAAAGTTTCTAAATCTAAATCACCTGGTTTTTTAAAATTACTAGCGCCTTTCATGTTAAGTGCATCGGTAAAAATTAAACCTTCAAAACCCAATTGATTTTGTAATAAAT
>JAYUFJ010000329.1:0-4447 GCA_043738775.1 Flavobacterium sp.
CGTGCTGTTGAATCTCCTTTAAGAACAATTGTTGAGAATGCAGGTTTAGAAGGTTCAGTAGTTGTAGCTAAAGTAGCCGAGGGAAAAGCTGATTTTGGGTATAATGCCAAAACCGACGAATATGTAAATATGTTAAAAGCTGGAATTATAGATCCGAAAAAAGTAACTCGCGTAGCTTTAGAAAATGCTGCTTCGGTTGCTGGAATGATTTTGACAACCGAATGTGCTTTGATTGATATTAAAGAGGAATCGGCAGGTCAAGGTCACTCACACGGAGGCGGTATGCCAGGAATGATGTAAAATTTTCAAGAAAACGAAAATAAATGTATAAAAGTCTGCTGAGATATTTTTTTCTTAGCAGATTTTTTTTCACTAAATCGAAAAAAAAATTATCTTCATCATTTATTTATTTTAATCTTGAATAAACAATTTCCTGTTTGCAAATTTAATATTTGAAACAAATTTATTTTTTGATTTCTATTGTTTTTAATTTTTTTTACAATAAAATAGACTTAATATTGTAAAGATTATTAATATTCTTAAGATTGATTTTTTTAGCATTTTTTTAATTTTTAGATGTTAATAATGATTCTTGTAGTTATTTCTTTTTTCTATTTTATATAAAAAACAATAATATGAGTATTTTCAAAATCCCAACCAAATAACATCGATTATCCAGCAAATTAAATTATATTTGACTTTCAATACTAGTAGTAATGGTGCATTCAAATTCTAGTTTACAAAATAATATTAGCTTTATCATCGTTTTGCTGTTTCTGGTCACCAAATCTCTCGCTCAAGTGAGCGCACCAATTGCTCTTTTGGATTGGTACGACTCTAAAATTGGCAAAGAGAACCTTGATATTAATAATGGGAAACTACTATTGAACTACGATGTGTCGATAGTTGGCAATACTCGCTTTGCATTTGACAACTACTATCTTGGAATTGTAAATTACGATAATCAATTTTATAACAAAATCTATATAAACTACGATGTTTTAAAAGACCAATTAATTGTAAAAATTAACAACGAAAACGATAGCCCTATTGTTTTAACCAAAGAAAAAGTAGCGTTTTTTTATGTTCAAAATAAAAAATTTACCAACCTAAATTTTAATAATCCGACAATTCCCGAATTCGTATCAGGCTTTTGTGAAGAAAAAGTAATCAATTCAAACACAGTTTTGTTCATTAAATATACCAAAAATAGAATAGATTTAATTGTTGACAACAAAATTTTAGATGATTATAATAACAAAATATCTTACATCGTCAAGTTTAAAGAGCAATTTTATGAAGTAAATTCCAAGAAAAATGTTGTCGCCATATTTCCTTCGCTCAAAAAATTAATTAATGACTATTATGATGATAATGAAATAGTTGAAAAGTCAGATAAAATCAAATTTTTAAGCAATTTATTGCAAAATTTAACGACGATGATTAAGTAACATCTTATATGAAAATAACATTAACCGTATTATTTTTTGCGATAAATTGTCTAGTTTTAGGGCAAGATAACAACGCACAATTTTCATTTGAATTTGCAAAAACCGATCTAGAAACAGCAATAACCACCATCGAAAAGCAAACCAACTACACATTTTTTTATGATAAACAGTGGATTAATTCCAATAAAATAACTGTCAATACAAGCATAAAAAACCAAACAATCGAGCGAGTTTTGAATATTATTTTTGAGGAAACTGACCTGAATTTTTATATTGATAAAAACAGAATCATTCTAACTAAAAACAATGTTATCAGGGACCAATTAGATGATGATTATTTCAATGACAAAACAAAAACAGCTAACCAAGCTAATGCAAATTCAGATGATAAACCTCTATATTTCAAGACTATCGATTCATCGTCAATTGATTCTAAAATTTTCGACAAACTGCTAATTATTGGAAAAGAACGAAAAAAATTAAATCGAAAAACCTTATTGCTATCGGGTTATCTGACCGATTCAAAAACTGGTATGCCTTTGTCAGATGCAAATTTAAAAATCAATAACAGCAAAATAATTACTACTACTAACAAAGATGGTTTTTATAAAATCGATATCCCATCAGGATTAAATTATATCGAAATTGAAAGTTTGAATTATAATAAAATAATTAAAAAAATAATTTTGTATAGTGACGGATTTTTGGATATAAAACTTGACGAAAAAGTAAATGTTTTGGCAGAAGTTTTAATAAATGTTAAAAAACGTGAGGATTTGAAAGCAGCAATTTCGGGAGTAACTACTATCGATATCGAAAAAATCAAAAATATTCCTCTCGTTCTTGGCGAACGCGACATTTTTAAAGTCGCAACCTTGCTTCCCGGTGTAAAACAAACGGGCGAAGGATCAGCAGGATTTAATGTACGAGGCGGCAAAGAAGATCAAAATTTAATTTTGCTCGACAACGGCTTAATATATAATCCAGCGCATTTTTTCGGTTTTTTCTCGTCGGTAAATCCGTTTACGACCAAGAGCGCTACTATCTATAAAGGAAGTATTCCGTCTGAATTTGGTGGTCGATTATCATCGGTATTTGATATCACTTCCAAAAATGGCAGCCTTACAAAATTTTCGGGAGAAGGTGGCATCGGACCAGTTACAAGCAATTTAACATTGAGCACACCCATCATTAAAAATAAATCAAGCTTGATGATAGGCGTACGTGGAACCTATTCGGGTTGGATTTTACGCTCTCTAAAAAACAAAGATTTGCGAAATAGCCAAGCATCATTTTATGACGTACTTTTGAAATACAATTATAAAATTAATGAAAAAAATAATTTGGAATCCACAATATACTTTAGCAATGATGCTTTTAGTATTACCTCTGATTCAGTTTTTAAATATAGTAATCGACTCTTGTCGCTCAATTGGAATCATATTTATAATAAAAAACTAAAATCGGAGTTGATTTTTACTAATAGCGAATACAAGTTTAACATCAATTACGATAGTCCGTATGATTTAAAAAACTTTGATTTAGGTTATAAAATAAATGAAAGTCAGGGAATCATAAAATTTAATCACGCTTTGAACAAAAAACATAAATTTATTTATGGATTATCTACCAAATTGTACAACATCAATCCCGGTTTTTTTAATCCAACAAATTCGCAATCAACCTTAGTTCCTATAGCTGTAGCGCAAGAGAAGGCGGCTGAATCTGCATTGTTTTTTTCAGATAACTTTAAAATCAGTGAAAAACTACTCATCGATTTTGGTATTCGTTACTCTTCGTTTTCAGCACTTGGGCCTTCATATCAACGTATATATCAAGCAAATGTACCACTAAATCAGGGAACACTTTTAGATGTAAAATCATACAGCAACAACCAAATCATCAAAACCTACGGTGGCTTTGAGCCGCGATTTTCGGCTCGTTATTTTCTGCAAGATAATTTTTCGGTCAAGGCCAGTTACGACCGCACCTATCAATATATTCATTTGCTGTCGAGTAATACCACGCAGGCGCCTACCGATAGTTGGAAATTGTCAGACACGAATGTGAAACCGCAAACTGCACAGCAATTTTCGCTGGGTTTGTACAAAAATTTCCCTGACCAGGATGTGGAAGTAAGCGTAGAAAGTTATTACAAAACTTCGGATAATTTTTTAGATTTCAAGGTGGCTGCACAACTGCTTTTGAACGAAAATATCGAAACGCAGCTGCTGCAAGGACAAGGAAAAGCCTACGGATTGGAATTTTTGGTCAAAAAAAATAGCGGTCGAATGAACGGTTGGATTGGATATACATACTCTAGAACATTCATCAAATTAGATAGCCCATTTAACGACGAAAAAGTAAATAACGGCAATTATTTCCCTGCAAATTTTGATAAACCCCACGAATTGAGTGTAGTTTTGAACTACAAATTTACAAAAAGATATAGTTTTTCGAGCAATTTTATTTACCAAACCGGACGACCTATTACCTACCCAATAGGAAAATACACCCTCGGAAACGCACAATATGTTTTGTATAGCGACAGAAACCAGTTCAGAATTCCAGATTATTTTCGACTTGATATTGGATTTAATGTAGAAGGAAATCACAAAATAAAAAAATTGGCACACGGATTTTGGAATTTTTCCATTTACAATGTGCTCGGACGTAACAACCCGTTTTCGGTTTATTTTGTAACCGAAAATGGCCAAGTAAAAGCCTATCAAACTTCGATTTTTGCAATTCCAATACCTACTTTAACTTATAATTTTAAATTTTAAAGATTATGAAAAAAAAATGTACCTCGATTTTTGTTATTGCATTACTCACAATTTTTACAAGTTGTGTTGAAACCTATGATTTACAAACTACAAATTTTGAAGATGCCATAGTAGTTGAAGCAACTATTACCAATGAGTTGAAACAACAAGAAGTAAAAATTACAAGAACCTATCGCTTGGAGCAAAACACGCCGCCAATCGTTAGTAATG
>JAYUFJ010000330.1:0-1540 GCA_043738775.1 Flavobacterium sp.
TGCTTTTTGTAAAATTTTGAAATAGAAAGCGGGATTGGCTTCTTGAAAAAAATTAAATTTTAGGAATTATATTTCTTAAATTAATACAAAATTTAAAAATATTCAACTGTTTAATAATTAAAATTTATATGTTAAATTTTGCAATGTTTAAATGAAAAATTAATTTTTTATTAATTTTCTTCATCGGGAGTGTTATCGCGTAAAATGTTGATTGGAGTTTCGTCGAAAGTGTCTTTTTTACCACTCCATTTTTCAACTGTTAAAACTAACGCTGGAAGTACTAAAAGGTTGGCAAACATTGCAAATGTCAAAGTAACTGAAATTAACCCTCCTAGAGCGATAGTGCCGCTAAAACTTGAAAGTGTGAAAATAGCAAAACCAAAAATAAGCACAATTGAAGTATAAAAAGTACTTACACCAGTTTCACGAAGAGCACTAAATACCGATTTTTTTATTTTTCCGTTGTTGTGTTGCAAATCGTGACGGTATTTTGCCATAAACTGTATTGCATTGTCAACCGAAATACCAAAAGCTATGCTGAAAACCAAAATAGTTGATGGCTTTAATGGAATTCCGAAATATCCCATTAAACCTGATGTGATGCACAATGGCAAAATATTGGTTACAATTGAAACAAAAATCATTTTCCAAGAACGAAACATATAGGCCATTAATCCTGCAATTAAAAGTATTGCAAAAATTAACGATTCTATTAAATTGTTTATTAAATATGTTGTTCCTTTTTGAAATACTAATGCCTTACCGGTTATAATAACTTTGTATTTGTTTGGCTTGAAAATTTTATCAATTTTGGTACGTAATTTGGCTTCAATTTTTGACATATCGTCTGTTCCAATGTCTTTCATAAATGTAGTAATTCGGGCAAATTGTCCTGTTTTATCTACATAGCTTTTCATTAAATTATTTTTTGAATTTTTAGTTGCATTTTTAGCATAACTTAAAATAAAAACTTGCTCTTGCGATTCGGGAAGTTCATAAAATTCGGGGTTTCCGTTATAGTAAGCTTGCTTTGCATATTTAACTAAATTTACAATAGAAACTGGCTTTGATAATTGCGGAATGGATTCTATAGTTTGATGCAGCTGATCCATTTTAAGTAAAGTTGAGGCTTTCATAACTCCTTTTTTACGACCAGTATCAATCATAATTTCAAGGGGCATTACACCGTTAAATTCTTTTTCAAAAAACAAAATGTCTTTAAAAAACGATGCCGATTTTGGCATTTCGCCAATTAAACTTCCTGAAACTTTCATTTGAGAAACTCCAATTACACTAAAAACAAGTAACAATCCGTAAACTATGTAAATTATATTTCGTTTGTATTTTACAATGTTTTCTACCCAATTTAAAAGTGATGAAATGTAATTCTTTTTTAAATGTTTTAAATGTTTTTCGGTCGGAATTGACATAAAACTATATACAATTGGCACAACTACAAGGGTCAATAAATACACTATTATTACATTGATAGAGGTTACCAACCCAAATTCAAAAAGCAATTCGTTGCCAGTAATCATAA
>JAYUFJ010000331.1:0-12257 GCA_043738775.1 Flavobacterium sp.
CGCAAACGGCAATTAATTCGTTTTATACCGATGATTATTCCTATTCAATCGTAAACTCGTCAGCACCTTTATCTCAAACTGCCGCTGGAGCAAATTTAGTTTGGAATTTCAATTCGCTATCCTATGTTGGAACAACTTTATATACCAACTCAAATCCAACTTTAATAGAAATTACTTCCTATCCAAACACAACAAATGTTACCAATATAGCATCAATAGTTACTGGAACGACTAATGTGTCTAAACTATACAGTTCAAAAGTGTCCAATGTTGTTTCGTTAACAGGTTTAACAAACCCAACCTTTACTTTAAACTACAATACAAATAATGCAACTTTGGGTGCTTTCCCAATGAATTATGGCTTTTCAAATACCGATACAACCGCTGGTAATTTTGTTTACTCTACTTATTCGGGCACTTTTACAGGAAACATTGTCACCACGGTTGATGCCTATGGTGCAATGACTCTTAATGCTACAAGTGGATCAGTTGCGTTCACAAATGTTCCAGTTACACGATTAAAAACGGTTCAAAATATAAACTTATTTTATGGTTTTTTTGGAAATATTGGAACGGTAGTTTTAACTACCTATAGTTATTATCGATCAATTGATAATGTCTTGATTTTTAGAGATGCAACTACTGTTACAAACGTACCTTTATTATCTTTAAACAATCAAACCACTTCGCAATATGAAGTTTTTCAAGGTATTTTACTTTCAAATTTTGAATCTGACTTTAATGATAATAAGTTTTCTATAGTACCTAATCCAGTTCAAAATATTTTGCATTTTGAAAATTCAAACGAAATTCAAAAAGTAATAATTTCCGATTTAAATGGAAGAATAGTTAAAAATCAAGATAAATTCGAGAATGATTTAAATGTATTTGATTTACAAAATGGTGTTTACCTTGCTTCAATTATAACCGAATTTGGGATTTTTAATAAAAAAATTATAAAACTATAAAGTCCCCAAATAATTTAAATTTGTTCCAGATTTAATTTCGGTCGCATTTTCATTTTTCAAAAATAATCGTGCAGTTAAATTACCTTTTAAAATAATATTGTCTCCTTTTACATCCAACCAACTTCCTTCGCGCAAGCCTAAAACTGGAGTTTGGTTAAAAAAATGAAATTCTTTAATTCTAGTTTCTCGGGTTTCACCCATATGTTTACTTTGCACATCGGGGTCTAAATAATGAGGATTTAAATTGAATGGAATAGCACTTAAAGTTTCAAAACTTGGCGGATAAACAATAGGCATATCATTCGTAGTTTGCATAGAAACCCCAGTAATATTGCTGCCTGCACTGGTTCCTAAATACGGTGTTCCTAAATTTATTACTTCCTTTAATTTCGAAATCACATTGTTTTCATATAATTTTGAAACTAGTAAAAATGTATTTCCACCGCCTGTAAAAATTGCTTGAGCATTTTGAATACCTTTTTTTGGATCATCAAATTCGTGTAAACCAATTATTTTTTTATTAATTTTTTCAAATACTAAACGCACTTTTTTAGTGTAATCATCATGCGAAATCCCCCCCGGACGAGCATAAGGAATAAATAAAATAGAATCACAATTGGTAAATAGTAGTTTCAATTGTGGCATTAAATAATCTAAATATTCGCCACAGTGAAGTGTTGAGGTACTCGCAATAATTAAGTTTTTCATTTTTTCACAAATATATTGATTTTTCATTATCTTTTTTTATCCTTAATATTTATAACAGTTGATTCAACATACAAAAGAAGATTTTATTTGAAAGTAAATAAAGTACTATTAACAAATAATTACAATTGCTTTGGGCTTTTATTAAGATTGTTACGAGATACTTTTGACAAATCATAAATTAATACCATTGAAAACAAACTACTTAAAATTTATTTTATTTTTTTTTATTTTTAATTTCGGAAATGCACAAATTTCAAAAATTTTGAATGGAAAAGTAGTTTCTGAAATAACAGAATTAGAAGATATTTTTGTTTTAAATAAAAACAATCACCTTTCAACATCAACCAAAAAAGGAGGTTATTTTGAAATTAAAAGTAGGGTAGGTGATACTTTACAATTTTCGTCGGTACAATTTAAAGGCGTTAAAATTATTTTAAAAAAGCAAGATTTAGAAACCGACCTAATACTTATAAAAATGGAAGCACTAGTAACACAACTAGAAGCTGTTGAAATAAATCGATACGATTATTTAAATGCTGTTTCACTAGGCATTTTGTTAAAACCAGCAAAACATTATACAGTTGCCGAAAGACGAATGAATGCAGCGTCGGGCTCACCAATTGAAGGGTTATATAATTTAATATCAGGCGAAAATGAGCAATTAAAAAAGAATTTGTTAGTTGAAAAAAAAGAACTTGCAATTGAAAAAATTGATTACATTTTTGACGAAAAATATTTTATTCAAACCTTAAAAATACCGCAAGAACAAGTAAAGGGATTTAAATTTTACTGCGCTGAAGATGCTGATTTTAGAAAGGTTTTAAAGGATAAAAACAAAACAATGACAAAATTTTTATTGGTTGATTTGGCTCGAAATTATTTAAGTTTACTAAAACAAAATTAAATGTAACTAAATGTTAAAAAAAATATTTTTTACAACTCTATTATTCTTGCAGGTATTGATTTGTCACGGACAACTACAAACATTAAAAGGTAAAATTATAGCCAATTATGATGATTTACAAGGTATTAACATAGAAAATTTATCTCAAAAAAAAACTTATTTTACCGAAAAGCAAGGTTATTTTACAATAGCTGCAAAAATTTGTGATACTTTAAATTTTTCGGCAGTTCAATTTAAAGGACTGCAAGTTGTTTTGAATCAAAAAAATTTTAATAATGAATTGTTTTTTGTTAATATGGAAGTTATGACTAATTATTTAAACGAAGCCATCGTTACCAAAGAAAAGAGTGGATTTGAAATGGGAATTTTAACCGAAAAAGCAAAACAATTTACTCCAGCCGAGCGAAAATTAAACACCGCTTCAAACTATTACGCTAGTTTATCGGCTGGTACAAGTATGGGCGGCATAACAGGATTAGATCCAATTTTAAATTGGTTGTCGGGTAGAACTGCAATGTTAAAAAAAGAATTGAAAATTGAAAAAAAAGAATTAGCACTGCAAAAAATTGAAAATTTATTTGAGGAAAATTATTTTACAAAAATTTTAAATATCCCAAAAGAAAACGTACTTGGTTTTGCTTACTTTATTGTTGAAGATGCCGAGTTTGTTAAAGCACTAAATTCGAAAAACAAAACTATGGCAAAGTTTTTATTAATTAATTTAGCAAGTAATTATCTTAATTTACAAAAGCAAAAATAATTTTATAACTTTGAACAATGAAAAATCTATTGCTTTATTTTTTACTTTCAACAACCATATTTTGTTTATTTTCTTTTACATATCACAAGTTTTATGTTTCTATTTATCAAATAAATTATGTGGCTAACAAAAAGCGGGTTGAAATTACGGCACGCTTGTTTGTTGATGATTTAAATGTAGTTTTAGAAAAAAATTATCATAAAAAAACATTTTTAGGACTAGAAAACGAATCGCCCGAAGATTTATTAATGCTTAAAAAATACCTTTCGAATCATTTGCAGTTAAAAATAAATGGGGTTAAAAAACCCTTTTTATTTTTAAGTAATGAACTAGAAACTAATGTTTTAGTTTGCTATTTAAAAATTCCTGATATTTCGAAAATAACGTCTCTTGAAATTCAAAACGATGCATTTATGGAATTAAATAACGAACAACAAAATATTATCCAAGCCAACATATCGGGTGAAAAGCAAAGTTTACTTTTAACAATTGATAACGTTAAAGGAAAGTTAAAATAATCAATTTGAAATTAAAAGAAACCCATTTTTAATCTAAATAAATTACTTTTACCTATCAAAACTAAAAAAAAATGAAACCAGTTACTTCAATATTAAAATTTGGAATAGTATTGTTTTCGATTTCTATCGCAGCTCAAGAAAATCCAAAGCCTGTTGCTAAATCCGAGAAAAATCCAGATAAATTCATGCAAATGTACGATTTGTTGGCAACTCCAAATATGTATCGTACCGCATCTGGCGCTCCAGGTCCCGAATATTATCAGCAACAAGCCGACTATAAAATGGATATTGAATTGGATGATAAAAACACCAAATTATACGGAACTGAAACCATAACATACACCAACAATGCAAAAGAAAGTTTGGATTATTTATGGATGCAATTAGATCAAAATCAACAATCTCGAAAATCATTAACTCCATTAGTGCAAAGCAACAAAACTGATGCGGCAATGCCAGCAATGAGTTTTTCAAGAAATTATTTAGAAGAAGATTTCGATGGTGGTTTCAATATTGAGTACGTAAAAGACATTTCTGGTAAAGCCATTCCTTTCAAAATCAATCAAACAATGATGCGTTTAGAATTGGATAAACCATTGAAACACGGAGAAAAAATTGTGTTTTCAATTAAATGGAATTATTTAATTAACGATTACGGAAAAGATGGTGGTCGGTCTGGTTACGAGCACTTTGATAAAGACGGAAATAATTTATATGTAATTGCTCAATTTTATCCTCGAATGGCGGTTTATAACGATGTCGAGGGTTGGCAAAATATGCAATTTTGGGGTTCTGGTGAGTTTGCTTTACCTTTTGGAAATTTTGAAGTAAACATTACCGTTCCTGCAGATCATATAATGGATGCTACAGGAAACTTAATGAACCGTGCCGAAGTATTTACACCTGCACAAGTTGCCCGTTATGCGCTAGCCGAAAAAAGCTATGACAAGCCAGTAGTTATAGTCAACCAAGCCGAAGCTGAAGCCGCAACAAAAGGATTTTCGACAACAAAAAAAACTTGGAAATATAAGGCTGACAATGTTCGTGATTTTGGAATTTCAACTTGCAGAAAATTTATTTTAGATGCTATGGCAGTTCAAATTGCAGGTAAAAACATAATGGCAATTTCTTTATATCCACCAGAAGCTAACCCGCTTTGGGGCGATTATTCAACTAAAATGGTGGCGCATACTTTAAAATCGTATTCAAAATATACATTTGATTATCCGTATCCGAAAGCAATTTCAGTTAGTGCGAAAGACCAAGGAATGGAATACCCAATGATTTGTTGGAACTTTGGTCGTCCAGATGCCGAAGGAAAATATACCGATCAAGTAAAATTCGGAATGTTGGGTGTGGTTTGTCATGAAGTTGGGCACAACTTTTTCCCAATGATTGTAAACTCCGACGAGCGTCAATGGACTTGGATGGATGAAGGTTTGAACTCGTTTATGGAATTTTTGGCAGAACAATCATTCGATCCTAATTTCCCATCACGTCGTGGACCAGCAAAAAATATTATTCCTTATATGAGTGGCGATCAAAAAGGATTGGAACCTATTATGACCAATTCCGAAAGTATTCGTCAATTTGGAAATAATGCCTACGGAAAGCCAGCAACAGCTTTAAATATTTTACGTGAAACGGTTATGGGGCACGAATTATTTGATTATGCATTTCAAACCTATGCCAAACGTTGGAAATTCAAACATCCAACTCCCGAAGATTTTTTTAGAACTATGGAAGATGCATCAGCAGTTGATTTAGATTGGTATTGGAGAGGATGGTTTTACTCAACCGATTATAATGATATTGGAATTAAAGAAGTGAAAAAATATTTTGTAAGTAATGAGGCTTCAAAAGAAGGCGCAGAAAAACAAAAAAACTTTCGTCGTCGCGATTCCGATCCAGGAAAGTTTGTTTACATGATAGCCGAAGGTTCGGAAGATTTTAAACCCGAATTAAACAAACCTTTTAAAGTTAAAGATTTTGTAGCTTTAGATGAATACGTTAATACTCATTTTTCTGTTGAAGAGCGAGCAAAATTTAGTGAACCTAACTATTTTTATCAAGTTACTTTTGACAAGCCAGGCGGGTTAGTAATGCCAATTATTGTTGAGTTAACTTACGAAGACGGAACAACCGAAATTCAAAAGTTTCCTGCACAAATTTGGCGCATGAATGATAAAGAAGTAAGCCGAACTTTTGCAACAAAAAAACAAATTACCAAAATAACTATTGATCCAAAATTAGAAACTGCCGATATTGATGTAACCAACAATTCTTGGCCAAAAATGGAAGTTAAATCGAAATTTGAATAAATTTAAACTACTATGTTCGGAATTGGCGGTGGCGAAATAATTTTTATAATTTTTATAGCATTAATGCTTTTTGGTACCGATAAGTTGCCAGAAGCAGTGCGTACTTTTGCTAAAATAATGGCGACATTAAAAAATGCAACTAACGAAATTAAAAGTGAAATTACCAAAACCGTTGACGAAAACGGATTAAAAGATTCTTTAAAAGGAATTACAAGTAATTTTGACGACGAAGTAAATTCAATTAAAAAAAGCGTTACCGATGCATCAAGCAATCCAATTTCTGAGGCAAATAAGGGGATAGATAAAATTAAAGAAGATTTTGAAAATTTAACAGGACCAATTAAACGTCAATTATAATGCTTGAAAAAATAATTGCAATTGACAAGCGACTTTTAGTTTATTTAAATAATTTAGGTTCTCCAACTTACGACAATTTGTGGTTAATTATAACAAAACAATCAAGTTGGATTCCTTTTTTTTTACTTTTAGCCTATTTAATTCAAAAAAAAACAGGATGGAAAAATCTGGGAATTGCAACTTTTTTTATTGCCTTAATTTTACTTTGCTGTAACACTACTGTTGAGTTATGTAAATCAACATTTATGCGATTACGCCCGTGTAATAGCCCAGATATTAAAGCAATTATAAGAATACTTCATAAAACAGTGACATTTAGTTTTTTTTCTGGCCACGCAGCAAATTCAATGGCTTCAATGACTTTTTTGTTTTTTATTTTAAAAAAGCATTATAAATACACCTTACTAATCTTTTTATATCCTTTAATTTTTGCATACAGTCGCATTTATTTAGGTGTTCACTTTCCAAGTGATATTTTGACAGGATTTTTAGTAGGTTTTGTTTATGGAATTATTTTTTATAAACTTTATAAAATTACGTTAACTAAATTTTTTATTAATAATTAAACCACTCTAGAAACGGTAAGCCCATCACGAATAGGCAATAAAACGGTTTCAACTCTTGGGTCATTTTTGAGTAATTTGTTAAATTCTAACAAAATTTTGGTGCTTTTGTCTTTTTGATTTACTGTTTCTAAAACCTTTCCGCTCCATAATACATTGTCCGATAAAATAATGCCTCCAACATTCATCATCGGAACAATTAAATTAAAATAATTGATGTAATTTTCTTTATCGGCATCAATAAAAACCAAATCAAATTTTTTATTTAAAGTCGGAATAATTTCTATTGCATCTCCCAAATGATTCACAATTTGATTAGCCCAAGGCGATAATTTAATATATTTATTTTGAATTGAAACCAATTCTTCATTAATATCAATGGTATCCAAAGTTCCGTTTTTTTGCAAACCTTCTGCCAAACACAAAGCAGCATAACCAGTATATGTTCCTATTTCTAAAATGTGTTTTGGATTAATTATTTTCGATAACATACTCAAAAAGCGTCCCTGAAAATGACCGCTCAACATTCGAGGTTGTATTATTTTTTGATGTGTTTCTTTATCCAATTGAACTAATAAATCGGGCTCGTTTTCGGAATGATTTGCCACATAATTTTCTAAATCTTCGGAAATAAAATGCATATTGATTTTTTTACAAATTTACAATTTACAATTTATAATTAATCGTTTCCTTAAATTGTTTTACCTTTGCAAGATGGATAAAAAAGACATTCGAGCCATTTCAAAAACCCAACTTCGAGATTTTTTTGTATCAAATGGTGACAAAGCCTTTCGAGGTAATCAAGTTTATGAATGGCTGTGGAGTAAAGGAGCCCATAGTTTTGATGATATGACAAATGTTTCAAAAGAAACTCGTGTGATGTTGGAAAACAATTTTGTAATTAATCACATAAAAGTTGATACAATGCAACGTAGTAATGATGGAACAGTAAAAAATGCCGTTCGATTGCACGATGGATTGGTGGTTGAATCGGTATTAATACCTACATTAACCCGAACAACTGCTTGCGTTTCAAGTCAAGTTGGATGCAGTTTGGATTGTAATTTTTGCGCAACGTCACGTTTAAAACGAATGCGAAATTTGGAGCCAGGCGAAATTTACGACCAAGTTTTAGCAATCGACAAAGAAAGTCGTTTGTATCATAATCGCCCGTTGTCGAATATTGTTTTTATGGGAATGGGTGAGCCTTTAATGAATTACAACAATGTTATTAAAGCCATTGAAATGATAACGTCTAATGAAGGTTTATCAATGTCTCCAAAAAGAATTATGGTTTCTACTTCGGGAATTCCGAAAATTATAAAAAAAATGGCCGATGATGATGTAAAATTTAAATTGGCGGTTTCATTACATTCTGCAATTGATGAAGTACGTGCCAAGATTATGCCGTTTTCAAAAAACTTCCCTTTGGCAGATTTGCGGGAAAGTTTAGAATATTGGTACATGAAAACTAAAAGCAAAATTTCGTTTGAATATGTTGTTTGGAAAGGCATTAACGATACTACCGAAGCTATTTCGGCTTTAGTGAAATATTGTAAATATGTTCCTTGTAAAGTTAATTTAATTGAGTACAATCCAATTGATGATGGCGAATTTCAACAAGCTGGTGAAGAATCTATAAAAGCTTATATTACTGCTCTTGAAAATGCAAATATTGTAGTTAAAGTTAGACGAAGTAGGGGAAAAGATATTGATGCTGCTTGCGGACAATTGGCAAATAAAGAAATATAATTTAAGGACTTAAAAATTATAAATTAAAAAAAGTATTTTCAAATAGCCTTGAAATAAAGACACAAACTAATTCTTAAAAAAATATAAAAAAACGCCTCCAAACTACTAGAGGCGTTTTCAACTTAAAAACAAAAAAACAAAATTTAGTTACCTATTATAATTGAATATTGAATACCGTTGTGAGTAAATATTGCTATGTTATCGCAAGCTCCGATACCATAATCCAAAGTAGCTGTTTGCCCATTACGATTAAAAGTGATAACTCCTTGAACTATTAAAGGTTTGTTTACCGCTATACAACTCATTTTAATTAATAATGGATTTGTAATTGTACTTGTTTGAACCGTTGTATTTGGAAAAGTTGTGGTCCAACTACCAGTTACTTGATAAACATTATCGGCAATATTAGTTGGTGTATCGTAACCCGCTATAATTTCTCTGGTTCTAGAACCTATTCTGTTAAAAACTCTTCCGTCGGGGAAAGTTGCAGTTATATCCATTGTCATTACTACAATTGGATGGCTAGGTAATGTAGAAGTTGACATTGTACGAGTAAAAGTTTTGTTACCGTCTAACTTAATAGCGTTATGATAAAAATTATCAAATAGATAGGTTATAGTGTTAGAAGTTGCATTTGGGTTGAAGGTAAATGTTATAATTATTTTGCCTTTTAAAATATTACCGTTAGGCATAGGGCAACCTGTTGTGCCAAAATCAATAGTTTTGGTAACTAAAGTACCAGCAGTTACTGGTGTGCCAAATGCTGGCACCCGAGTTATTACTACACAAGTTGGCAACGAACTTGCTGTTACAGTAGTTTCTGTCGATTTTCCAGATGAATTGGCTGCTGTTGCATCAAATTGGTCTTCGACAATATTTGAAACATCGTCGTTTGAAACATCAATTTTGGCATTTACGCCAGCCTCATCTGCTGAAAATTTGTTTTCAACTGCATCATCTTTTTTAGTACAGCTAAAAATTGCTAGTGAAAGTGCCACAGCAACAATAATTTTTTTAATTTTCATAGTATAATTTTTTAATGGTTTATAGTTTAGACTTTCATTAAATGAAAAGGTTTAATTTGATAAAAATATTTTTAAATTAATTAAATTTTATTTTTTGGAGATGCCGTTTTATTCAAAATAATTGTGATATTTTTTAAAATAATTTTTTGTAACTATCGATTTTGTATCTTTGAGAAGAATATGAATATTACTTCACAAATAAAAAAACCCATTCAAATTGAAATGGAACTTTTTGAAAGAAAGTTCTACGAATCAATGACTTCGAAAGTAGCTTTATTAAACCGAATTACCTATTATATAGTAAATCGAAAAGGCAAACAAATGCGACCAATGTTCGTTTTTTTAGTAGCCAAAATGCTCAATAACGGAAGGGTTAATGAACGAACTTTTCGTGGGGCTTGCGTAATTGAGTTGATTCACACGGCTACTTTAGTACACGATGATGTGGTTGATGACAGTAACAAACGCAGAGGTTTTTTTTCAATTAATGCATTATGGAAAAATAAAATTGCAGTTTTAGTGGGCGATTATTTACTTTCGAAAGGCCTGTTGCTTTCTATTGACAATGGCGATTTTGATTTGTTAAAAATAATTTCGGTTGCAGTACGAGAAATGAGTGAAGGCGAATTACTACAAATTGAAAAAGCACGACGACTGGACATTACGGAAGATATTTATTATGAAATTATTCGACAAAAAACGGCAACACTTATTGCAGCTTGCTGTGCTTTGGGAGCAAAATCGGTTAATGATGATAACGTTCAAGTCGAAAAAATGCGAAAATTTGGTGAACTTATAGGTATGGCTTTTCAAATTAAAGATGATTTATTCGATTATTCGGAAGAGGCAATTGGTAAACCTACCGGAATCGATATTAAAGAACAAAAAATGACCTTGCCCCTAATTTATACTTTAAATAATTGTACCGAAAAAGAAAAAGCTTGGGTTATTAATTCGATTAAAAACCACAATAAAGATAAAAAACGTGTAAAAGAAGTTATCAATTTTGTAAAAAACCAAAACGGATTAACATATGCCGAAAATAAAATGGTCGAATTTCAAAACTTAGCACTTGCTTTGTTAAATGATTTTACCGATTCTGATTATAAAGCCAGTTTAATTTTAATGGTAAACTACGTTATTGAACGTAAGAAGTAAAAATATAAACTTATTATAATTAAAATTTATTTTTTATTTATCTGTAAATCAATTATTTAAATAATTTTAAGTAATCGATGCAACCTTTTTAATTCCAATCTCGTCTTTACTAATAGAAGTTCTATTTAATATTAAAAATCAATAATAATTTCAAGTTTAAAATTTTAAAATAATTTTTTTTATTGTAATTTAAATTTACTACCAAAAAAATGAAAGTAATCAATTTACATCAACAAGAAAAAGAACTAATCGAGTTAGCTATAGCAAACAATCGCTCTGCGCAACAAAAATTATATTCTCAATTTTCTCCAAAAATGTTAAGTGTTTGTAGGCAATATATTAAGGACATTCAACAAGCTGAAGACATTATGATTACCGCTTTTATGAAAGTGTTTAGCAATTTAAACAAATTTGAATTCAATGGCAGCTTTGAGGGTTGGATTCGAAGGATAATGGTTAATGAAAGCATCTCTTTTTTAAGAGTTCAAAAAAAAGTAAACTTTATTGAAGATGAAAATTATTTTGAAGAAAGTTTTAACAACATTGAGAGTCAGTTTTCAATCGATGAAATTCAAAACTTAATAGATGGTTTACCAGATGGCTATAAAATGGTATTCAATTTATTTGCTATTGAGGGTTTTAAACATAATGAAATTGCAAAAATGCTAAATATCAACGAAGGAACTTCAAAATCGCAATTATCGCACGCCCGAAAAATGTTGCAAAATCAAATAAACAAGTTAAAAAATTACAGTAATGGAACCGAATAATAAACTTGAAAATCAATTTCGAGATAAAATAAATTCTCGCAAAATACAACCTTCGCCAAATGCCTGGGATAGACTAGACGCTATGTTGACCGTTGCCGAAAATAAAAAACCAAAACGAAAAATGAATTGGTTATTAATTGCCGCTGGTTTTGTTGGAATTTTATTTACTGGGTTAGCTATCTATCAATTACAACCACTTGAAATTAAAAAAAATAATGGTGTTGTTATTCATGATAACAAATTGGATAAAAAAATCAAAAACAATCAAACTACTAATCAAATTAATAATAATGATCAAGTCAATATTCAAAATCAAGTAGTTGTTACTATAAAATCGAAATCGTTTAATCAAAATCAAATTAATAAAACAAATTTTTCAAAAAATGGAACTGTAAACAATCAAAATCAAAATTTAATTTCAAGTAATCAATCAATAATCAATCAAAACAAACA
>JAYUFJ010000332.1:0-1539 GCA_043738775.1 Flavobacterium sp.
GCACCGATTAGTGCTCCCGTTAAACCACCAAGTATGGCACCATATATTATGGCATTATTATTTTGAACTTGTGAGACACTACCAAGAGTAAGATAAATTTTACTTTTTGATGTGTAACAAGATAGAGAAGGATTAAGATTTCCTATTTTTCTCAATAACTGATTTGATTTATCTAAAATTCTTGTATTACTAATTTTCCCATCTTCTTGAATAATTTCTGAATTTTTAAAATCTATTTCCTTATCATTTTCAACGACAAACGATTTCATTTCATTATTTTCTAGGTCTTTAATTGTAATTATCAGTTTTACAGGATTAATCTGCATTTGTATGAGTTTATCATCCATTAAAAATGAATTAGTTTCGGGAGTATTAAATTCGGTTTGTTCAATAAAAGGTTGCGAATACAATTTTTGTGTAACTGTAAAATCAGTTAAGTTGAGGTTTAAAAGTTGTGTGAAATTATTGTTATCATCAAATGTAAAAATTAAATTGTTCCCGCTAACATAAGCTTTTCTTTTACAAGTACTAAAAGTTAATGAGGGCGGCGTTTCATTTAATATATTTTGAATGGATAGTGAAGGTTGAAATAGGTCACTTGTGTTTAGAATATCCCACAAATTAATTTTTTTATTTTCCCAGTTAATAAATGTTTTATCTGTTAAATCTATCGTCTTCTTTTGCATTTCCCCATTATTAAAAATATATAAATTTAGAATACTAGTATTTTTTAAAATGGTTATCAAATAAAAAATATTATTTATAGTAATTTTTTCAATCGGTTTTTCTTTTACTAATTCTAAACTAAACGTTTTTAAAGAAACTTTTTTAGAATCAAAGTCAAAGCATTGGGAAGCTATTTCTTTGTTATTTGTACTCGACCAATAAGTATAATAATTATTTTTAGAGGTGCTATATCCAACAATATCATCGTATTTTAGATCGGGTCGTTCTCCAGAGAGTGAATCTATTAAATCAAATTTATCATTGAATCTCAAAGTTCTAACATTATACTTGTCGTTTAAAAACAAAGAAACTTGGTTTTTATCTTCTTGAACAACTTGAAAAATGTCTGTTCTTTTTCCTAATTTTAAATTTAATGATTTCACTTTTTCTTGTGAAAATGAGATAAAAGATAGCAAACTAAGTAATAAAACGAATTTTTTTTTCATAAAATGTTTTTTATAATTGATAATAAATGTTTTAACTAATCAAAGCACCATTTCCTACACCATCACCATCCGGATTTACAAAAACTAATTTCCCGTTTTTATCGTTGGTCATTAAAATCATTCCTTGACTTTCAATACCACGCAATGTTCTTGGTGCTAAATTCACTAAAACGGTAACGCGTTTTCCAACCACTTCTTCTGGTGAGAAATGCTCGGCAATTCCAGAAACTATTGTGCGAATATCAATTCCAGTATCAACTTTTAACACTAACAGTTTGTTGGCTTTTGGCATTTTTTCAGCTTCAATAATAGTTCCAACACGCAAATCTAATTTTGAAAAATCGTCAAATGTTGCCGTTTCTTTTTG
>JAYUFJ010000333.1:0-1533 GCA_043738775.1 Flavobacterium sp.
ATTTAACTTAAAATTAATTCTGGTAAATGTTGATTAAACCATCGAAATCGATTTATAATCATCATATGTGTGCCAGATTTTATATTGATGAAATTTTTAATATATTTAGCCGGAAAAACTTCGTCTTCATCACCGTGAATATGTATTATTTCTGGATCTACTGTTTTTCGTTCCCAACAAATAACTTGTTCAATTGCCCAGTCTAAATATGCTTTTTCACTAATTCCTAAATAACGTTCGTACAATTTTAAACGTTGTTTCATTGCATCTCCAAAAGCATATTTTTCTAAAACTTCAACATTTTCAAGTAAACCAGTTGGTAAAATTTTATAGGCTTTTGTAGTTTTAGCAATTTTCATTCTTCTAGGCAATTCAACATTGCTTTTTACGCTTGAAATAATAATTACTTTTTTTGGATTTAAAAATTGCTTCATTTCTTGAACCAAAATGCCTCCAAATGAAACTCCAATTAAAACTGCATCATCATATTTTATTTGTTGAGCCATTCTTTTGGCATAGTTTTGTAACGATTCTAATTTTTCGGGCATAAACCAATCCAATAAAAACACTTCAAAAGTACTATTGGGTAAGTCAATTCGTTCAAAAATTGAAGAACTTGCTGCTAAACCTGGCATTAAGTAAACAGGTGTTTTTGTCATTTTTATATTTTTTTACTACAAAATCCATTAATTTTCACGAAATTTGCATAAAATTACTACTTTCAATTGACTTTAATATTAAGTCATTATTATTTTTAACAAAAAATGGATATTAAAGACAATACTTTTTCAAGGCATTTTGAAACTATCAAAGACAACAATTTGATAATAATGGAATATTCGTTTCAAGAAAAAAAGATTTTTTTAACTAAAATCACTAAGCCAGAAACATTTGATGATGAAGAATTTATTGATGAATATATTACTGCTGTTTTAGAAGTTGCTATTGAAAAAAAGTTAAAAGTTGTACCTATTTTACCTCGAATTGCAAAATTTTTTAAAGCAAATCCTGTTTATAAAGAATTGCTTCCACCAGGAATCAGAATATAATTTATTATTTTATTACCTTTATTTAAAGCTTAATCGAACACTTCCATCGCTATCAATTTTTGTTAGTTCAATTTTGTGTAAAGTATTCACTAATTCCGGATTCCAAGGTGTTTTTACTTTTACATAATTTTCAGTAAATCCGTGAATATAGCCTTCTTTATTTTCACTTTCAAATAAAACGGTTCGCAAACTTCCTAATTGACTTTCATAAAATGCACGACGTTTTTTTACGGATAAACCACGTAACATTTTACTTCTTTTGTTTCTAACATTCATTGGCACAACGCCTTCCATAATTGCAGCTTCAGTATTATCACGCTCCGAATATGTAAAAACGTGTAAATATGAAATATCTATTTGATTTAAAAAATGATAGGTTTCTAAAAAGCACTCTTCTGTTTCTCCCGGAAAACCTACAATCACATCAACGCCAATACATGCGTGAGGCATAACTTGACGAATTTTATTCACTCGTTCAATGTAA
>JAYUFJ010000334.1:0-1531 GCA_043738775.1 Flavobacterium sp.
TTCTCTTATCTTTTACGATTAATACGGCAAATGCACAAGAAAAAATTACATTAGAAACTGCTATTGAAACTGCTTTAAAAAACAATTCTAGTCTAAAAAGCAATCGGTTAAAAGCAGATTATCAAAAACAATTAATCAAGACATCTACAACAATAGCTCCAACGGCAATTACTGCAGATTATGGACAAATTAATAGTTTTTATAACGATACTAAATTTGGTATTTCACAAACCTTACACTTTCCTACAGTGTATTCCAATCAAAAAAAGTTATTTACCGAAGAGTGGAAAACTGCTGTTTTGAATGTTTCATTAAAAGAAGCCGAACTTAAAAAAGCAGTTACACAAAGTTTTTTTGCCCTAATTTATTTAAACGACAAGCAAAAATTATTACAAAAAAGTGATACTATTTATTCGGAGTTTTTAAAAAAATCGGAGTTACGTTTCAAAAAAGGCGAGAGTAACATTTTAGAAAAAACTACAGCCGAAACTATGCGAGGAACTATAAAAATACAATTATTGCAATTGCAACAAGAAAAAGAAGTTGTTCAATTACAGTTTCAATTGTTATTGAACAGTGATCGGTTTTGGGAGCCCAATTCAAAATTATTGAAGTTAGATTTTTTGATAAATACAGATAGTACATTGGTTAACAACAATCCAAATTTGAAAATTTTAGAACAACAAAAAAAGGTTGCTGAAACGAGTACAAATCTTGAAAAAACAAAACTATTACCCAGTTTTACAATTGGTTACAACAACAACTCGTTTATTGGCAATGGCGTAGACAATGTTGTTTATGATAAATCCAATCGATTTCATTCGGTACAAGTTGGGTTAGGAATTCCACTGTTTGGAGGTTCGCAAAAGGCAAAAATAAATGCTTCAAAAATAGTCGAAAGCATTTCGGAAAATGATTATCAAAGTCAAAAGAAAATGGTGCTAAATAATTATAAATCATTACTTTTTCAGCATCAAAGTAATCTTGAAAAGCTAATCTATTTTGAAAAAACAGCGTTAACTAATGCCAAAATAATAGATGAAACAGCCAATAAACAATTTTATAATGGCGATATTAATTACCTAGATTGGACAATATTAATCAATCAAAGTATAGCTATAAAAAACAATTATATAGAAACGGTCTCTATATATAATCAAAACATAATTGAGTTAAATTATTTATTATCAAAATAAATAGTCCTTGTAGCATTTGCAGTAACCCACAGATAAAACACAAGTATTTGTTTTGTACAAATTAGCAATTTTATAGAAGTAAAATATAAAAAAAATGAAAAACAAATTAAGAATATTTACAGCACTATTTCTTATAATTTCTTGTAATTCAAAAAAGAAAGAAGAAATAAAACCAATTTTAAAAACTGAAAATTCATTTACACTAACCAACGAACAGCTAAAAAATATAGTATTAGAAACTAATGTATTAGAAAAACGTTCTATATCGACCATCATAAAAGTAAACGGACAAATTGATGTGCCACCACAAAATATGGTTTCGGTAAGTATGCCTT
>JAYUFJ010000335.1:0-1529 GCA_043738775.1 Flavobacterium sp.
AGATTTCTTGGTTTTCGATAAAATTAGTTTCAAACTAAAATCTTACGATTCGATTTTTGAAACTCATATTTCTTAAGCATTGCATTAATTAAAAGTATCTAGTAATAAATTAACAATTATTGTTAATTTAACTTATAAAGCCTTAAATACAAAGGAGTAATCTTTTAAAATTTGTGAATTTGAAGCAAAAAATTAAAAAACTTATTAATAAATGAATTTTCAACTAGCGTTAGAAAACAAAATTTTCAAAATAATATCCGAAGCAAACAAACAATTAAATGTTGAAACTTATGTGATTGGTGGATTTGTTCGTGATTGCATTTTAAATCGAGAATCCAAAAAAGATATTGATATAGTGGTTGTTGGCTCTGGAATTGAATTGGCTTTAAAAGTTTCTGAATTAATTTCAAACAAACCAAAAGTACAGATTTTTAAAACATACGGAACTGCAATGTTACGCTATAATGACATTGATATTGAGTTTGTTGGAGCACGAAAAGAATCATACAATCACAATAGTCGCAATCCATTGGTTGAAAACGGTACCCTGGAAGATGACCAAAATCGAAGAGATTTTACCATAAATGCAATGGCATTTTCGTTGAATGAAAATAATTATGGTGAATTAATTGATCCGTTTAACGGAATTTCAGATTTAGAAAATAAACTTATTAAAACTCCTTTAAATCCCGACATTACCTATTCCGACGATCCTTTACGGATGATGCGGGCTATTCGTTTCGCAACACAATTGAGTTTTGAAATTGAAAAAAAATCTTTAGATTCAATAAAAAATAACAAAGACAGAATAAAAATTATTACAGGTGAACGAATTGTCGACGAATTGAATAAAATTTTGATGACAAATAAGCCATCAATTGGTTTTTTACTATTATACAAATCTGGACTTTTAGATATTATTCTTCCTGAATTGACGGCTTTAAATAATGTAGAAGAAATTGAAGGTCACACCCATAAAAATAATTTTTATCATACCCTTGAAGTTGTAGATAATATTTGTTCAAATACCGAAGATGTTTGGTTGCGATGGGCAGCTTTGTTGCACGATATTGGAAAAGCACCTACAAAAAAATTTAATAAAAATCAAGGCTGGACGTTTCACGGACATGAATTTTTAGGAGGAAAAATGACAAAAAAAATCTTCGAAAGATTGCATATGCCTTTAAATCATAAAATGAAATTTGTACAAAAAATGGTTACAATGAGTTCACGACCAATTATTTTGGCAGATGATGTTGTAACCGATTCTGCAGTAAGAAGATTGGTTTTTGATGCAGGTGAAGATGTAGAAAATTTGATGACATTATGTGAAGCAGATATCACTACCAAAAATCCTGCGAAATTTAAAAAATACCATAAAAACTTTTATTTAGTTCGACAAAAAATTGTTGAAGTAGAAGAAAAAGATTCAATTCGCAATTTTCAACCACCAATTACTGGTGAGCAAATTATGGAACTATTTAATTTAAAACCTTCACGAGAAATTGGTGTTTTAAAAGAAGCTGTTA
>JAYUFJ010000336.1:0-1518 GCA_043738775.1 Flavobacterium sp.
TTAATTAAAAAAATTCCATTTCATTACGATGAACCATTTGCTGATAGCTCGGCAATTCCAACAATGTATGTTAGTGAAATGGCAAGTAAACAAGTTAAAGTAGTGCTTTCTGCCGATGGTGGTGATGAGGTTTTTTGCGGCTATAATTCGTATTCACAACTCGAAAATTACAATGCACTTTTGCATAAAACTCGTTTTATAAACAGAAAACTACTTTCATTAATTTCACAATTAATTGCCTATTTTTTACCTACAACGTCATTTAAAAAACGAAAATTCAAATCACTATCGTTAATTTTTAAAACTCCAAAAAAATACCAACAATCTATTTTATTTGAAGAATTTCAAACCCTGTCAAATTCAATTTTAGATAAATTACTGCTTAAAAAAACTACTTTTAATTCAATTTATAAAACCGATATTACCTCTTTTCAAGACACAACTTCAATGGCAATGGCAATTGATTATAAAAATTACTTGCAAAACGACATTTTAACTAAAGTTGATAGAGCGACTATGGCTTTTTCTATTGAAGGTCGAGAACCTTTATTAGACCATCGATTGATTGAATTAGCAGCTCAATTGCCAACAGAATTCAAATTTAAAAATGGAGTTAAAAAACACATTTTAAAAGAAATTCTGTACGATTACATTCCTAAAGAATTGATGGACAGACCAAAAGCAGGCTTTTCTGTTCCAGTTTACAATTGGTTAAAAGGCGATTTAAGTTACTTACTTGACGAATATTTAAACCGAGAATCAATTGTAAAATCGAATATTTTTAATGTTGATTTTACCCTAAAAATAGTCCAAGATTTTAAAAACAGCAAACTACCAGACGAAACGCTAATCTGGAAATTATTAATGTTTCAAATGTGGCACAAACAATGGATGCAAAACTAAATTTAAGTATTATAATTCCAGTTTTTAATGTCCAAAAATACATTGAAAAATGTTTTAATTCAATACGATTAATTAATAATTTTTCGATAGAAATTATTTTTGTAAACGATGGTTCAACCGATTCAAGTTTGGATATTATTAATCAAATTGCTTTAAAGAACTCATGCGTTAAAGTAATTTCTCAAGACAATTTAGGCCTGTCGGGAGCCAGAAATACTGGAATTGAAAACGCCAATGGAAACTATATTTTATTTTTAGATTCTGATGATTGGTTGAATTTTGATGTTATTGAAAATTTGCTTCCTTTAGCTATAAAAAACGATTTAGATTTACTTTCCTTTGGAATTGAAAGTTTTGATGAAAACCTAATTTCATTGGGTAAACGACCAAATCAATTGGTTGACTATAAAACTATTATTTCTGGGCAACAAGCATTAGTTCAAGGTTTTCAGCCTTCGTCATCTTGTTTGTTTTTGTATAAAAAATCATTTTTAAACGAATTTAATTTAAAATTTTATCCAAAAATTGCCCAACAAGATGTTGAGTTTACTACTAGAATAATGCTTTGTGCAAAAAAAGTCTATTTTTCTGACCAAATCGGATACAACTATTACC
>JAYUFJ010000337.1:0-4382 GCA_043738775.1 Flavobacterium sp.
CGAGTTTTTAATGTAAAATTAACTGCAAGATTGTAATACTATTTTGGCAATTTAAACGATAACCTTCAAATTTAAATTTCTATTTTTTTCTACTTTAAAAAACTTAATTTCTACATTAGTCTTATAGCTTTAAAATTAAAAAAATGAAAATATTTTTTTATATATTTGACTTCACAAATTAGTACTAAATCAAATTTAAAAAAAAATGAAATTACAAACTTCAATATTTATAGCCTTTTTTTTTATAAATTTAACTTCTTGTAACAAAAAAGATACGCCAAAAGTAAAATATGAATCGGCTAAAACTTCTGAAAAAAATGACTTAAAAAAAGATACTTCACAAATTGAAATTGCCAATTTACCAGTTCAAATAGAGGGAACAAATTATATTTTACATACTTTAGGCAAAGTTCGATTAATTGATGACTATAAAGTAGGAAGCACTAAAAACTCAAATGTAAGTAACTATTCAATTTCAAATTACAATCGTTTTGAATTAACTGGTTATTTTGATAATATTAAATTTCAACATATTGATTCTACAACAACACATTTATTAACAAACAAACAAATCCAAATTCAAACTGCAACTTTTTTAAATACTGTAGCAGCTAAAATTAAAAAACAATATTTAGTTTATTCATTAGTTGATGAAGATTCAAATAAAGATAGAAATTTAGATGAAAACGATATTAAAAGTTTGTATCTGAGTTTTTCAAACGGACAAAACTTCATTAAACTATCGCCCGATTTTCAAGAAGTTATTGACTGGAATTTATTAGAATCAAAAAACCGCTTGTATTTTAGATCCATTGAAGATATAAATAAAAACGGTGCTTTTGATAAAAAAGATAAATTACATTACTTTTTTGTTGAATTAAATTCAAAAGATTTAAAAATAGAGGAATATAATTTATAAAAAACTATTCAAAACTTTGCAAAGTAACTAAATTCGAGTAAGTTCCATTCAATGCCAACAATTCAGAATGAGTTCCCTGTTCTACAATTTCGCCTTTTTTCATAACTATAATTTTATCGGCTTTTTGAATGGTCGATAATCTATGGGCTATTACAATTGAAGTTCGGTTTTGCATCATATTCTCTAATGCAATTTGAACAAATTTTTCACTTTCAGTATCCAATGCAGATGTAGCTTCATCTAAAATCATTATTGGTGGATTTTTTAAAACGGCTCTAGCAATTGACAATCGTTGCCTTTGCCCGCCTGAAAGTTTCCCGCCTGCATCACCAATATTGGTTTCAATTCCTTTAGGTAAATCAATTACAAATTCGTAAGCGTTGGCAATTTTTAAAGCTTCGATAACTTCTTCATCTGTTGCGTTCTCTTTTCCTAATAAAATATTATTTTTTATTGTATCATTAAATAATATTGAATCCTGGGTAACCAATCCCATTAATCCTCGAAGTGATTGCAATTGTATATCTTTAATATCAATTCCGTCAATTTTTATAACTCCTTCTTGAACATCGTAAAAACGGGTTAATAAATTGGCTATAGTACTTTTTCCACTTCCCGATTGACCTACAAGCGCAACAGTTTTCCCTTTTGGAACTTCAATTGAAAAATTCTTTAATACATTTTCTTCTTCGTATTTAAAATTAATATTTTGAATTTCAATTTTATCATCAAAAGTTGGTTTAACTACAGCATCTGGTTTTGAGGTTATTTGATTTTCTTCTTCTAAAATTGCCAATACTCTCTCTGCAGCTGCCATACCCGTTTTTACTTGGTATGAAGCTTTCGAAATTGCTTTTGCAGGAGTTAAAATATTGTATGCCAAACCCATATAGGCAATAAAAACGACACCTTTTAAAACAGGTTGCCCATTTGGCAAATGTTCAATTAGTACCATTTGTCCACCAAACCATAATAAAACCGCAATAACAATAATTCCTAAAAATTCACTTAAAGGCGATGCTAAATTGTTTTTATTTCCAATACTGTTAGATAATTTTACCAATCTATTTATGGAATCAGTAAATTTATTTGTGAAATTTTGTTCGGCATTATAACTTTTAACTACTTTCATACCAACTAATGATTCATCAAAAATTGATACAAAATAACCCGTTTCAACCTGTGCATTTTGAGATTTTGATTTTAAATTTTTACCTAAAATTGA
Organism: Flavobacterium sp.; assembly: GCA_043738775.1. Taxonomy (GTDB): domain Bacteria; phylum Bacteroidota; class Bacteroidia; order Flavobacteriales; family Flavobacteriaceae; genus Flavobacterium. The sequence goes on from JAYUFJ010000337.1 coordinate 2,145, forward strand.
AATTACTAATCCAGAAATTGGGATAAATACAAACACAAAAATAGTTAATTTAACACTAATTGTTAACATTGTTACAACTGTAAAAATTATTGTGAGAGGTTCACGAACAATTAATTCTAAAACTATAAAAAAAGAATTTTGAAATTCACCAACATCACCAAGCATTCTTGCCATAACATCTCCTTTTCTTTTTTCAGAAAAATATCCTATCGGGAGTGAAATGATTTTTTCAAAAAGTTGCACCCTCATATCCTTAAGAACACCATTTTTTAAGTGCATTATATGATATGAAGCCAAATAATTAAATAGATTTTTAAATAAAAAAGTTACTAAAATTAAACAAACCGTAAACATTAAAGCATTCATTTTATCCAATTGACCCATATAATAATAAAGATATTCTTTACCAAACTTGATAATTTCCCAAATTCCTTTATAAACTGGTTTTATAGTTACTTTTTGGGTCGAATTAAACAAGACTTCCATCATAGGAATTAATGCAACAAATGACATTGTACTAAACAATGCATATAAAATATTGTAAATTATATTCCAAATTACATTTGGTTTATATGGTTTTACAAAAGGTAGTATTTTAAAAATATTCTTATCCATTAGTTCAACTGCATAGCAGCAATTATATTTTTTATTTTTTGATCCAATTCATTTTCTACCTCAATTGCATTTTCTACTTTATCTAAAGTGCTATTTACACTGAAATAAAACTTGATTTTAGGTTCTGTTCCGCTAGGTCTTGCGCAAATTTTACTTCCATCTTCTAAATAATAAATCAAAACATTCGATTTTGGAAAATTTAGTGTTTCAATCTCGTTAGTAAAACAATTTTTAGATGTTGAATTATCATAATCTTCAATACAAACCACACGTTGTTCGTTAATTTTTTCAACCGGATTTTCTCTCAAGTCAACCATCATTTGATTAATTTCTTTCAACCCATCGATACCTGTTTTGGTTAAAGATATCAAATGTTCTTTGTAAAAACCATAATCAACGTATAAGTTTAGCAATTCTTTATAAATCGAACTTCCTGCCGCTTTTGCTTGAGCTGCAATTTCACAAATCAATAATGAAGCACCTACGGCATCTTTATCTCTTACAGCATCACTTACCATAAAACCAAAACTTTCTTCGCCACCGCCAATAAACTTTTGATTCGGAAAATCATTAATCATTTTTGCAATCCATTTAAAACCAGTTAATCCAACCTTGCATTCTATGCCATAAGCAGTTGCCAATTCTAGCATCATTGGTGTTGAAACAATTGTAGTACCTATAAAATTTGACGATTCAATTTTCCCCGAACGTTTCCTTTGTTCCAACAAAAATGCTGTCATTACAATCATAGTTTGATTTCCGTTTAAAAGAATCATTTTTCCATTATTATCACGAACAGCAACTCCCAATCTGTCCGAATCTGGATCGGTTCCAAATACAATATCACCATTCACTTTTTCTGCCAAATCCATTGCCATCTTCAACGCTTCGGGCTCTTCAGGATTTGGCGATTTCACTGTTGGAAAATTTCCGTCGGGCATTTCCTGCTCTTTTACAATATTTAAATTAAAATATCCAGCCTGTTTTAAAACCTCAGGAATCGATTTAATTGAAGTTCCGTGCAACGAGGTATAAACAATGCTCAGGTTTTCTTTGGCTAATTTTGAAGTTTCAAAACTTGCATTTTCTAATGTCGATTTTACAAAAGCAGCATCAACTTTATCATCAATATATTCTATTAAACTATCGTTGGCTTCAAATTTTATTTCACTGTATTTTAAAGCATCAATTAATTGAATAATTTGGGCATCTTGTGGCGGAACCAATTGCCCACCATCTTGCCAATAAACTTTATAACCGTTGTATTCTGGCGGATTATGTGATGCTGTCAAGACAATTCCAGCATGGCATTTTAAATATTTCACAGCAAACGATAATTCGGGTGTGGTACGCATATCAGAAAACAAATAAACTTGAATTCCGTTGGCCGAAAAAACATCAGCAACCACTTTGGCCAAAGTATCGCTATTATGTCTGCAATCGTAAGCAATTGCAACTTTCAAGCTTTCACTAGGAAACACTTTTTTTAAATAATTTGACAAGCCTTGAGTATTTTTTCCTAAGGTATATTTGTTGATTCTATTTGTACCAACGCCCATTATGCCTCGCATTCCACCAGTTCCGAATTCTAAATTTTTATAGAAACTTTCTTCCAATTCCTTT
>JAYUFJ010000338.1:0-1516 GCA_043738775.1 Flavobacterium sp.
TTGTTTAAAACTTTACCATCAATCCGTTTGTTATAATCCAAAACATCTATTTGAGTGTAAACAGGTTGCGAATATACTTTGCTTAAAAAATCATCAATCGAGACTTGCTTAATTTTCATTCCGTCCAAAATTTCTTTGGCTCCCATTCCCACTTTACCGTAACCCGTTAAAATAATTTTTATGTTTGGTAAAACTTGACGTTTTAATCTAGTAATTAGTTCCTCTTTACCCGAAAGTGTTTCGGCTTTAGCCAAATTAAACAATTCAAATTTCATTCCAAAAGCACGAATTCCGTTGTAAGCACCTACTATTCCAGCATATCGACCAAAACCAATTAAACGCCTATTTTTTTCATCAACGATGGTTTCGTGATCAAAAAGTTCAATGTTTTTTTCTAAAATTGCTTTTAATAATTTTCTATTAAAAGGTTGTTTTTTAATAGTGTGCGAAAAGAAAAAATATTTTTTATTTGGAATTAAGGCTTCAACAGGAACTTCTTTTACTCCAAAAAAAACGTCACAATCGGAAATATCATTTGAAACATTTATACCTAAATTAGCATACATTTCATCCGAAAAAATTCTTATATCCGAAGTTTCTACTTTTACCTCGCAAGTTGGATGCTCGTTTTGTAAACGAACCAATTCTTCTGGAGTAAATACAACTCTTCTGTCGGGCGGATTTTTTCTTTCTTTAATAATTCCGAATTTCATTGCACTTTTTTTAAGATGTGCCAAAAGTAAAGTTTACGAAATCGATTTCAAAATTATATTGATATTAAAAATAGCATTTCTATTCTAAAATTATTTTTAAACTTTTTCTCCCAGTTTCGGATGTAATTTTACAAATGTAAATTCCATTTTGTAAATCTGAAACATCGATAGTTTTGTAATTAATTCCAGAAAATCCATTTGTATATTTTGATTCTTTAACATTTCTACCCAAAGAATCAAAAATTGATATAGTAGCACTTTCAGAAATATCTAGACTATAAGATAGATTAATTTGTCTGTTTTGAATTGGATTGGGAGCAATTGTGAAATTAAAATTATCTATCTCAAAATTTTCATTATCTAAAATTGAAGTCATTAACCAAACCGTTGCATTCATTAACAATTTTTGATGATTTCCAGATGCATCAGCTACATATCCATCATATAATGTATCTCCTGTATCGCCGGAACCATCGTCGGGAACCGAACTATCGCCAATCGCTACTACCTTACCTGAACCAAAGTTGGCATAGGCGCACATTACATTAGTTGTTCCAACGGTAGATGCTCCAGTATTAAAAATGACAGCTTTAACTGAAGCGTTTTGTGCAGTATTAATTGTCATAGTACTACCATTACTGTACTTCATTTGGGTAACATTACCAAAAGACCCGTTTAATAAAGGATCGGAAGTTGTAGCAGCTACATTCGAAGTTAAAACTGAAATATTATTATTGTCGAAGGTTATTCCAAATGGGTTTACTTGAACGGTATTCAAACTCATCAAGTTATTTAAAATCACA
>JAYUFJ010000339.1:0-1514 GCA_043738775.1 Flavobacterium sp.
TTTTAAATACAAACTTCAATTTTAGTTCCTTCATTTAATGTTGAAGTAATTTTTAGTTCCGCGTTCATTTGTTGGCATCTGTCGGTTATATTTTTTAAACCAATGCCTTTTTTGGCTCGTTTTACATTAAAACCTATTCCATCATCCCAAATACGAATAATTAAATTTTTATCCATTTTTAAAATCATTATCAAGCTTTTTTTAGCTCTTGAATATTTATTTATGTTTTGAATAGATTCTTGTAAAATTCTAAAAATATGAACCTTATCAACACTTTTAATTGCCGACCAGTCGATTACTTTATCAATTGTTAAGTCGAAAATGGTATTAAATTCGTTTTTTTGGTTGTTTACCAACTTGGTAATTAGTTCAGGTAAATTATTATCTTCAAAGAGTAAATTTTGTTTTAAATCGTGTGATACTCTTCTAATTTCTGTTTCGGTCGCTTCAAGTTCGCTAATTAGAGTTTGTTGTAATTGCTTTTCATCACTTTTAAGTTTCATTAAATTAAAGCGAGTTGTAAAAATACTGTTTACTATACCATCGTGCAATTCCATTGCAATACGATTTCGCTCTTCCTCTCGAGCCATTTCATTATCTTTTTGTTGGTTTATCATTAATTGATAAATTTGTTCGCCAGATTTTTGTTGTTCTTTGTTAAAATTAATTTGTTTGTTTTTATAACGAATTCTAGCTATTACAATAACTATAATCAAAACTAATCCTCCAAAAATGGAAAATAAAATATAATTTTTGTATTTTTCAGATAAATCAACATTTTGTTTAACTACTTCGTCGGTTTCAAATAAAATACGTGAAAATTTATTTCGTATTGCTTTTTCGGATATTTTAATGCTGTCGTCAACTTTAAAATATAAATTGGCATATTTATTTTTGTTTTTTATATCATTTAGGGTTAGCAATTTTAAAGCAGACAAAATATCGGAACTACTTTTTATTTTTTTCGCTAGCTGTAGTCCCTCATTAGCAATAGCCAAAGCTTTTAAAGTATCTTTTTTAAATAAATAATATTCGGCAATGTTTATTTTACTAGCGGTAAGTCCTAATTCATTATTTTGATTATCTCTAATTTTTAAGGATTCAAATAAATAGTTACCCACTATTGGGCTGTTATTTTTTAATTTTAACTCGGCATAACCTAAATTATTTAAAAGCATAGCTGTAAAAACAGGACTTTCTGTTTTTATATTTGTTAATGCTAACCCTTTTTTATACTCTGCAATGGCTTTGGTGTATTGTTCTTGTTTTAAATAGGCATAACCCAGTCCGTTATAAAAAACCGAATAATAGGTATTTAAACCTTTTTTAGAAAATTTTTCGGCTTTTAACTTTTTAATTGCTTTTAAGGATAGTTCAAAATATTTTACAGCATTTTTATAATCGTGTAATTCAACTTCACACCATCCTATCGAACTGTAGCATTCACATAATAAACGTGTATCTTTAACTTTTGATATTAATTTTAAGGCTTTAATGTACTCAATTTGAGCTTC
>JAYUFJ010000340.1:0-1513 GCA_043738775.1 Flavobacterium sp.
ATTTTTGATTCTAGAAACTTTTCAGGCGGGTTTAAGTTGGATAACAATTTTAAATAAACGAGAAAATTTTAAAATAGCATTTGATAATTTCGAGTATAAAAAAATTGCCAATTATAACGATGATAAAATTCTTGATTTATTGCAAGATTCTGGAATTATTCGCAACAAACTCAAAGTGTATTCAGCGGTAACCAATGCACAAAATTTCATAAAAATTCAAGAAGAATTCGGAAGTTTTTCTAATTATATTTGGGGATTTGCAGATGGAAAACCTATAGAAAATAATCCGAAAAAACATTTTGATGTTCCAGCAATTACAATACTTTCGGATATAATAAGTAAGGATTTAAAAAAACGTGGGTTTAAATTTGTTGGTTCTACGATTATATATGCTTTTATGCAGGCAACGGGAATTGTCAATGATCACGTTGTTGATTGTTCGTTTAAATAATAATTTAGTCTCAGTTTTCAAGTTTATGAAACTAGAATTATTCATTGTTTAAAATTTTCATAAAATAATCTCTTGAGATTTCACGGCAACCCAAACGTTCCAAATGATTATTATGAATTTGACAATCTAGTAATTTGTAATTTTTGGATTTAAGATCATTGACCAAATTAATGAAAGCAAATTTACTTGCGTTAGAAACTTTCGAAAACATACTCTCACCACAAAAAACATGACCTAAATCGATACCATACAAACCTCCAACCAATTCATTGTTTTGCCAAACTTCGATAGATTTTGCAATTCCCAATTCGTTTAGTTTGCAATAAGCATCGATTAAATCGTTTGTAATCCAAGTACCGTTTTGGTCGTTTCTTTCGATTTTTTGACAATTGGTAATTACTTCAAGAAAGTTTTTATTGAAAGATACTGAGAAAATATTTTTATTAAAAATATTTCTCATGCTTTTTGAAACAATCAATTCGTCCAAAAACAAAACCATTCTTGGGTCTGGAGCCCACCAAATAAATGGTTCGTCAATGTTAAACCAAGGAAAAATACCTGATTTGTATGCCAAAATCAATCTATTGGTCGATAAATCGCCACCAAATGCCAAAATCCCACTTTTGTCGGCATCACTTACATTTGGGAAAATTAAATCCGAGGTTAAGAATTTCATAATTAAAAGTCAAAAATTAATTTCAATGACAAAAAATGATTTTTAAATCATAGGCAATTTCAATATTAATTTTTAATATAAACAAACGCTAAAAGAGTTTAAAAAAATGACAAATCCATCAAATTTCTAAACTCTTTGTTCTATTTTCCTTACTCTTTGTTCTATTTTTAGAATGGTAAGTCGTCGTGTTCTTCTTCTTTTACGTTAGTTGCTGGTGCAAACGCTTCTGCTGCAGGCATTGGCGGTGCTTGTGTTGGTGCTTGACCTTCTGCAACAACTTTACCAATTCTCCAACCTTGTATAGTATTAAAATAGACTGTTTCTCCTTGAGGATTTACCCATTCGCGACCACGCAAATTAATATCGATTTTCACATTATCATTTAC
>JAYUFJ010000341.1:0-1512 GCA_043738775.1 Flavobacterium sp.
ACTAAACTTAAAAAATAAACTCCCAAGAATATAATAAATATCCCAAAATAAGTTACATATTTTGTTTTGAAAGAATCTTTATATTTTTGATAAAATAACGCTAGACCAATACCAATTATAAATTCGGACATTCTCCCAAAAAGTGTAAATTGATACATGAATGGTATATCCACCATAAAACCATAAAAATCATATTTGCCAAATAAATGGACATTAATCAAACCAAATACGAATAGTAAAGTTGGGATAATCAATAAATAAATTTTACTTTTTCGTATCAAAAGAAAGAAAATTGGAGCCATGAAATAAAACATTTCTTCTACAGTCAATGACCAACCAGTTACAATACCAGTAAGATGAAATTCTTTAAAAAAAGATTTTAAAAAAGTTATGTTAAGAAGGTAAACTTTCCAACTTTGTTTTTCGTAAAAAGCAAGATAAATAAAACACAAAGTCGTTAAAATAAAATACATTGGATAAATTCTAGCAAATCTTTTTTGGATAAAATCTTTAAAATCAAAATGTTTTGTATCAAAATAAACATAAGTTATTAAAAATCCACTCAAAACAAAAAACATAGTTACACCAAAATAGAATTCAAAGAAATAGCCAAATAAAAATTTAGGAAATACATTTGGATAGTAATAAACAAAATGATTTAGGAAAACCATATAGGCTGCAATGGCCCGAATTCCAGTTAATGCTAGAAAAATTTCTTTTTTTATTTAAAACTCATGATTTTTTAAACCTATTTTTTATATCGAAAGCCAAAACTACGGAATATTAAAAAACTATTTGAATATTTTATAACAAGAAAATCAGGAATCGAGTTTAGTTAACAATTATAATTTTTACTAAAAAAAAATAATTCCAACAATCTAGTCGATTTTCTTATAATTAATTTTTATTTTGTAGAATTAAATCACAAATTTTTAAATGTAATTAACCAAGAAAATATTTCGAAAAAAAAATCGCTTTAACCAAAGCAGTCGTAAATGGGCTAAAAGTACTAATTAATGCTTCCCAGTAATAGTTAAAACCTGCTTATAATACATAAAATTTTCTTTCTTGTGAAATTTGCGCTAAAAAATGTGCTTTTCTAACACAAGTATTTATACCAACCTTTTTTAGATATTTATTTAAATATGGTTGTGCGGATGTAATCATTGATAAATATGCAATTAAACATTTACCTTTTTCGTCAATACAAATTTTCTTTATTTCTTCTACAGTAATATCCTTATCACAATTCGGACACTTATTTTTATCAGCCTCCTCCTTTTTAACATCACTTACTTCCACCATAAACTTCGTAACATTCGTTATTGGGTCGAAAGAAGTCGCCTTTAAATCAACATTAATTGGTGCCGTAACTAAATGTTTACTTGTTGCTAAGACTACAATATCAACAAATAAATTTTGATAGCCAATGTCGCCACCAGCAATTTGCATTTCAACTGTCAACGGAATTGGAATCGTTTTTAAATTACCTGTAATTTCATATTCTTTTGC
>JAYUFJ010000342.1:0-1512 GCA_043738775.1 Flavobacterium sp.
TTCAACAAGCCGTTGGAACAGAATTTTATACTTCAAAAAAACCGACATATAACCCTCTCAAAAGTTGTTAATAACTTAATGATGCTTTACATAGGAACTGCTGTTGTGCGATGTTAATTCTGCCAAAGATTAAATTCTTTTTTAATTTCTAAAATTAATTTTGAATATGAATTCAATTCGTCTACTTCTGGATAATTTTTTAAATAACTTTCGTAGTTTCCAAAATCAATACTATTTGTTTTTGTGCCATTTTGAATTATTCCAAAATATCTATTTCCGTCTAATGGTTTTATTTTCCTGTAATACATTTCATATTCACCTCGTTCAAATTTTATTTCGCTTTTGCTTCTTAATTTATAATCAATTTCAATTATGTTTGGTAAAAATTCAATATTGCTTTCTAGTACATTTAGCCAAATTAAATTAAAATCACTTATTGGTTTTAATTTATTTAATTCAAATCTAGGTTTTTCATTTTTACTTGTTGAGTTATAATATTTATAAAATTCAGCATTCCAATTTCCATTTTCTGATTGATATATCCTAAAAATTTCACTTCCATTAGTTATACTATACCACTTGTAAATCCTAAGTTCTTTTGTATTTAGTTTCTCAGATAATTTTATATTTTGATTAATTTCCGCAACAGTTTGCCCAATTGTTTTTGAAAGAATAAAAAATGTTATAATTAAATAAATTCTGTTCATTACGTTTTTTTTTAATATCGCACAACTTGTCGCCGCTTCACGAAGTTGCGGATTTTCAACACTTTTGATTACAAATATAGACAAAATTTAGTTTCAAAAAGTACCAATTCTGATAAATCCCAAACCCCGCAATTTCTTGAAACGGCTGTTAGCAAATGTTATTCATTCTTTTGATACTGTTTAATTTGTTCCCATCGTTTAGGGTCAACAGTTTTCCAATATATTTCATAAAAATCTCTTTTCTTTTCGTTATTAGTCTTAATCATTTCTGAAAAATAATCGATTAATTTAGTTTTGAATTCCGATTTGTCGGATAATAAATCTCTATTTTTTTTGTCAAAAACTAAAACTGAAGCGTAAATAGTTTCTTTATTTTCTAAACCATTTGCTGCTACAATAAATTCAGTTGTGTCGTTAGGAAAGAGTTTTACATTATTCCACAATAAAATTGGATGATTTTGTCCTTTTGGATAAATTTCTTGATTCCATTTTCCAAACCTGTCATACATTCCTTTTTTAATATACATTGCAGTAAACACGCATTCATATTTTACTTCATTTAGAAATATTGTGTCATTATCCACTACTGACTCAAATTTTTCTTGAAGAATAGTTTTATAATCATTTTTCAATATCGACTTACATCTCTTTTCATTTACTTTAGTTGTTGATGAACAAGAGATTAAAATTAATGTAATGGTTATTGTAAAGATGTTCTTTTTCATAATATTTGCTAACGTCTCGTGGCTTCCCGAAGTGTGGGACTAAGTAAGCCTGATTTTTAAATTTATTACTAATCTTTCGG
>JAYUFJ010000343.1:0-1512 GCA_043738775.1 Flavobacterium sp.
TCTATCTTAAAATTAAATTAAAAACAACTTCTTTTCGCAATTCTTCATTTATCATTTTAATTATTTTAGCTTTTCCATGACTCAATTCTTCTCGTAAAACCGACGATGAAAGCGAAACATAAAGTACACTACCTTTTAAAATAATATCATTTGTATAACTGTTTACGCCATTTCCCATTAAATTTTTCCAAGCTTGTTCTACGTCAACTCTATCAAAACCAGATTCAAGTTTATTAATTTCTATAAACTGTTTTAAAACATCGGAAATAGAATTTTCGTTACTTAATCGTTTTGTTGCCATTATAAGATGAATTAAATTAAGAGTTATTTAATTGAAAAAGGAATTGGTTTTTTATAATGATATTCAACATTTTGATCATTTTTTAAGACTAAAATAGAATCTTGAATTTTGATAATTTGTTCTTTAAATTTAGTATAATTTGTAGAATAATTTAAAAAATAAATTTTATCTTTTATTGATATCAATACCTTCTCTTTTTGATTGTTTACTAAATAAGTTCCGTCTAGTTGAGGTGTAACTTTTTTTCGAAAGCCAATATTATTTTTAATTTGAAAAAAATCAATTGTTTCATTTACTTTGTATTCTTTTTTAGTACCGTCTGATAAAATTACTTTTTCTATTTCCCAATAACCATTTATTTTCGAAATATCTTTATCTGTAATTAATTGATTACAAGATGTTAAAGCGAAAAAAGAAACTGCAAAAACTACTATTTTTTTCATATCTAAATTAAAATATAAAATTACAATTAAATTTATTTACAAAAAAATGTATTTTTGATTAAACCTAAATTAATTTTATTTGTCTAAACAATAAATAAACATATTATGAAAACTAAATTTTTACTCATTATTTTTATATATACAATTTTAGGATGTAGTAAGTCCGATAATCCAGCTACAATAGAACCAGAAACTACAGTTTTAACAACTGCAGAGCCTATGTATTTTCCGCCATTAACAGGAACAACTTGGGACACAAAATCAATAGCAAGTTTAAGTTGGAATCAAAGTGCAGTTCAACCATTATTAGATTATTTAACATTAAAAAATTCAAAAGGATTTATAATATTGGTAAACGGACGTATTGTTCTTGAAAATTATTTTAACGGACATTCGGCAACAACAAATTGGTATTGGGCAAGTGCCGGAAAAACATTAACCTCAACAATGACAGGTATTGCTCAACAGGAGGGAATTTTAAATTTAGATGCAAAAGTTTCAAATTATATAGGAAACGGTTGGACAGCAGAGCCCTTAGCAAAAGAAAATTTAATTACCAATAAAAATTTATTAACAATGACATCTGGCATAAACGATTATGTTGGTGGCGTTTACAGTGATGATGTTACTCCTTCAAGCCTTCAATATCTTGCCGATGCAGGAACTCGTTGGGCTTACAGTAATGTTTATGTGAAACTTCAAGATGTAATTGCAAGTGCATCAGGGCAAACTTGGAATTCGTATTTTAATACCAAATTAAGAGATAAA
>JAYUFJ010000344.1:0-1509 GCA_043738775.1 Flavobacterium sp.
GTCTTGTCTAATAATTTACCTCGAACGGCTTCAAAAGCATTTAAGGTTTCTTCAATATCTTGTAAGGTATGGGCAGAAGTAGGAATTAATCGAAGCAAAATAATTCCCTTCGGTATTACCGGATAAACAACAATTGACAAGAAAATTCCGTAATTTTCACGTAAATCGTTTACAAGCATCATCGCTTCGGGAATACTTCCTTCTAAATAAACTGGAGTTACACAAGTATTTGTATCGCCAATATTAAATCCGCGTGATTTTAAACCGTTTTGTAAAGTGGTTACGTTTTGCCATAATTTTTCTTTTAATTCGGGCATTGTTCTTAACATATCCAATCTTTTCAAAGCACCAATAGTTTGTATCATTGGTAACGATTTAGCAAACATTTGCGAACGTAAATTGTATTTTAAAAAGTCAATTATGTCTTTATCGGCAGCAATAAATGCACCAATACTTGCCATTGATTTTGCAAAAGTTGAAAAATAAACATCAATTCCGTTTTGACAGTCTTGTTCTTCTCCGGCTCCGGCTCCAGTTTTACCTAAAGTTCCAAACCCGTGAGCATCGTCTACTAAAAGGCGAAAATTAAATTTTTCTTTTAAAGCAACAATTTCTTTTAATTTTCCTTGCTGTCCGCGCATTCCAAAAACACCTTCGGTTATAAAAAGAATTCCGCCACCAGTTTCTTCTGCGATTTTTGTGGCTCGTTGTAAGTTTTTTTCAATGCTTTCCAAATCATTATGGCGGTATGTAAAACGTTTACCCATGTGTAATCGAACACCATCAATTATGCAAGCATGAGCATCGACATCGTAAACAATTACATCGTTTTTTGACACTAATGCATCAATGGTTGACATAATTCCTTGATAACCAAAATTTAATAAATAACAAGCTTCTTTCATTACAAAAGTTGCTAGTTCCCGCTCCAATTGTTCGTGATAATCTGTTTGACCACTCATCATTCTTGCACCCATTGGGTATGCAGCACCATATTGTGCAGCAACATCAGCATCAACTTTACGAATTTCTGGATGATTTGCTAAACCTAAATAATCATTAATACTCCAGTTCAAAATTTCTTTTCCGTGAAATTGCATTCTTGGGCCTAGTTCTCCTTCAAGTTTCGGAAAAACGTAGTATCCTTCGGCTTGTGAAGCCCATTTACCTAATGGACCTTTATTGTTTTGTATTCTTTCAAATAAATCTTTAACCATCTTATTTGTGACTTTTTTATAAGTTGCAAAAATAGTGATAAAATTTTTTATATAACAATTTATTTTTGCTAGCATAACAAGACTTTAATTGGGTTGCAAAAATTAATTCATTAGATTTTAAGGCACAAGAAATTATTTTTTTTACTTTTACAAAAAAATTGATGAAAAAAATTTACTGTTTATTTGCCATAATATCCATAACTGTTTCGGCTCAAAATAAAATTTTATTTGATGCAACAAAAGCCGAAACCGCCGGAAATGCTGATTGGGTTATTGATTCCGATTTATTTAA
>JAYUFJ010000345.1:0-1508 GCA_043738775.1 Flavobacterium sp.
GCCAATGATTAATCCCAGAATAATTATAAAAATTCACAACTTTTATCCATTAAAAAACATTTGATGGCCTGACAATTATCAAAAAGGACACAGTGACTCCTTTTTCAACTCCTTTATTTACACATTTGGACACTAAAGTCTGTCCCATTTAAAATCTGCGTTTTCTGTTTCTTGATTTAAAAGAAAACTGATTCATATTTTTTCATGAAGTTTTTTTTATTGAATTGGGAATTTAATTAAGAAAATAAAAACTGAAAAAAAAAATTAATTTTAATATGTTAATTACTAATTGATGAACTTCTCTTGGAACTCAAGCCAAAAAGTTTTTTACAAATATTATCAAAATAATTTTTATTTTTACTCAATTATTGCTAGAGATTTGAGTGTTTCATTAATTAACGAAAAAAGTGTAATTGAACGTTTTTCAATCATTGGAAATGATAATAAAAAGCCTAGTTCAGAGTTTTCAAAAAAACCATTGAGCAAAAACTGGGCTGGGAAAGTGGCTCTCGATTACAAGAATAATCTAGAGTTGCCAGTAATAGATGTCGCAAAACGATATTTTATAGCCAAGTCAGCTGTTTGATGTCTATAGAAAAAACTTAGACTGAAGACATACGAACAATTTAAAGTGTCAAACAGAAACCAAAATACCAATGCAAAAGAAAAATTATGCCTAAAAAAATTGTTCGAAATTTTTGTTAGAAAAACAACATGCATTATATTGGACGACAAGACTTACGTCAAGGCTGATTTTTAATAATTTATTGGACGCCAATTTAATGTTTAAAAGATTGATAAATCCTTAAACTTAAAATATAAAATAAATCAAATAGATAAAATCTGATAAAAATCGTGGTTTGGTAACCTATATGCAGCTGAGGTAAGCGCAGCACTCCGTTTGTTGCATTCATAACATTGAACCAAGATATTTACATCAAAGAGTGCCTTCAAAAGCGCATTTTACCTCTTATCAATAAAAATTATGTATCTTTATTGTTTTGACCAGACTTGGCTCCATTTTACTACGCCAAAAAAAACTGTAGCATGGTATGAAGCCAACAGAGTACTATTTGTACCAATAATGGCAAACCCGCCAAATTGTCCTAAGATCCAAACCACTGATTTTTAATTTTTTTTTGTAAAAGAAATTTGAAGGAGATAAAAAACTCCAACAATAGGCATTAACATTTTTAAAATTAAATTTAAAATTATATCCAAAAAAGTCACACAAGTCTTTGTAAAAAACTTTTTGGCTTGAGTTCCAAGAAAAGTCCATCAATTAGTAATTAACATTTAAAAATTATTTTTTTTTTTCAATTTTCCTTTTCTTAATTAAATTCACAATTCATTAAAAAAAAATTCATGAAAAAATATGAACCAGTTTTCTTTTAAATCAAGAAACAGAAAACGCAGATTTTAAATGGGACAGACTTTACATAATAAGCTAAGAAAGTTTCTCAAGTTGCTCCGACAAGAGAGTATTGGAAACAATTTAAACTTCAAGA
>JAYUFJ010000346.1:0-4355 GCA_043738775.1 Flavobacterium sp.
GTTGATGGATTATTGGAACTTGAATTAGAAAATGAAGTTGTAAAACACTTTGGAATTAGGGAGATTTCAATGTTATATTAAAAATTATTTTTCCAGTCCAATGATTTTATTGCAGTAATTTGATTTTGCTTGTTCATAATTACTCTTAATTCTTTAATTACAAATTTACGTTGGTATTCGGCTTTAAATCTGTAAACAATCGACGAATCATTTTGATTTCTTATTGCCTCAACTAATTTTATATCTTTAAATTCTCCATATTTCCATCGAAAAACTTGACAAGTTTTAGTTAATTTTTCTTTTGTAGTATTTGATATAACTTTTAAAGTTGCCTCTTTTTTTGTAAAAGGAATAAACTTTGATGAATTACAAGTATTTAACACTCTTTTTCCTAGCATGTAAGCACGTTCTTTTTGCGCTTTGTTTACACTTAAAACATTTACTTTTACAACGTCAGGTTTTGCTACTTCGACTGTTACTGGAACTTGAGTACAATCGTCAATAGTTTTTTGTTTATTTTGCTGTACAGTATTTTTTTTAGATTTACACCCAATTGCTAATAATATGAACAATAAAATGATTGTTTTTTTCATTTAATTTTTAATAATAAATTCGGATCCGGACAATTGTTCAAGTAAAATTCTAAATCATCGCTGTTGCAAACTCCTGGATAATCGCCAAAATTGTTTTCTAAATTTTCTATTATTTGAAAATGCAAATGGGGCGCATAATTTCCGTTAACTAAATCATTACCTAAAGTAGCAATAGGCATTCCTTTTTTAAACTCGTTACCAATTTTCAAAGTTAGTATACTTTTTTCAGATAAATGACCATATAATGTATAAAAAACAAGATTCTCAATTTCGTGTTCCAAAATAATAGTTGGACCATAATTACCCAAACCCAAGTTATTTTTAAAACTATGAATTCTTCCATCAATAGCTGCTAAAACTTGTGTTTCAGCTTTTATCCATAAATCTAGTCCAATATGAATGTTACGTTCAAGTTGTGTTTCCAATTTAAAAATGGAACTCCTTTTGTACAAACTTCTAACTTCATTGTAACCACCAAAAGCTACTTTTGCATTGTTTTTTTGTAAATAAGATTCAATATAATTTTCAAATTCTTGAACATTATCGCAATTAAAACTTAATAAATCGACGTTTGATTTTGATAAATTTAAAGCAACATAATCGCCAGTTTCAATAGATGAATCAATCACTTTTACGTTTTTAATTTGATTCAAAATTGAAATTAAGTGTGTCATTTTAAAGTTTTTTTAAAGAATTTTTTTTTTAATTTATTAATATTTAAAATTCAAATTTAAAGTAAAAGGATAACTTTTGCAAATTGCAATTTTCTAAATTTGTTTCAAGATAATAATTTTGTTTTACATTTGCTTTAATAACTTGATTTAGCCAAACTAATTTTTTAAATTATTTTTACAAAAGCTTATTTATAACTTTTTTTATTTAAGAAAAGCAACCCAAATGACAAAACATAATATTCAAACACTAGCTGTGCACGCTGGAACCTCCCAAGGAAATAATAGTGACATTATACAGCCCATTCATCTATCAACTACTTTTAAACGAAATAGTGATGGAACAACGGGCGAATATGTATATACTAGAGCTGAAAATCCCAATAGATTAGCTGTAGAAAATAAAATGGCCGCTATTGAAGGGGCTAAAACAGCCATTGCATTTTCATCTGGAATGGCGGCTATAAATGCATTGTTTGAAACTATTTTAGAACCCAATTGTCACGTTATTATTCCCGACGATTGTTATCACGGGACAAAACAATTGCTTGATAAGTTTTTTAAACGGTGGAAAGTCCAGTTTGATTTGGTTAATATGGAAGCAATTGAAAACATTGAAAAACACATTCAAGATAACACAAAATTGATTTGGATTGAAACACCATCCAACCCACAATTAAAAATTACCGATATTGCATCAGTAGTTTTATTGGCAAAAAATAAAAATATTACAACAGTTTGCGACAATACTTTTGCAACCTCAATACTACAAAAAACACTAGAATTTCAAATTGACTATGTAATGTATTCCTCAACAAAATTTTTCAGTGGTCATTCCGATTTGTTAGGAGGCGTAATAATTACAAATCTTGATAATGAAGTTAGTCAAAACATTCGAGAGTATCAAAAAATTGCGGGTGCTGTTCCTTCACCCTTCGATTGCTGGTTGCTAAACCGAAGTTTAGCAACATTTCCGTTACGGTTCAATTTACAATGTAAAAATGCAACTTTGATTGCCAATTATTTAACTTCACATCCTAAAATTGAAAAAGTTTTTTATCCTGGTTTGACTTCACATCACAACCACGAAATTGCAATGAAACAAATGAAAAACGGCTTTGGCAGCATCGTTTCAATATTGGTAAAAGGAGGAAAACAAGAAACAATGAAATTTGCAAGTAAATTAAAAATTTTTAAACACGCTACTAGTTTGGGCGGAGTTGAAAGTCTTGTAGAACATCGAAGAAGTGTTGAAGGTGATCAACCCATCAGTCCCGAAAACTTACTACGAATTGCCGTTGGAATAGAATTTATTGACGATTTAATTGACGATATAACTCAGGCTTTGAATTAAGAGTTACCTAGTTTAATTATTAAATCATTAAAATTTAAAAACGATTGTTCGCCCGTAACAAGATTTTTTAGGGTAAAAATAGCATCGTTAATTTCTTTCACTACAAAAGGAATTCCACGTTTTTCGGCGTGTTTAAACTGCTTATCCATTTTTGTTGCCTCTGGATAAAGTTCGCATTTTATATTTAAAGTTCGCATTTCTTTAATAGCTTGCATTGCTTGAAAAGCTTGATTTTCGTTTAAATTTAAAAACAACACTTTCGTGGATGATGAAATTGCTTCAGGAAATAAATTCAATTCTTCCAAAACCAAGTAAATTCTATCCAAACCAAAAGAAATTCCGACGCCACTCATATTTTTTAAACCAAAAATTCCAGTTAAATCATCGTATCTACCGCCGCCGCCAATGCTACCCATTGAAACAGTTTTTGGAGCCTCAACTTCAAAAATGGCCCCAGTGTAGTAATTTAAACCCCGCGCCAAAGTAACATCTAAGTCTAAAACCGCATTTTTTAAACCTAATTTTGTAACGTTTTCACAAATGAATTTTAGTTCGGCAATTCCTTTTTTTCCTTCTTCAGAAGAAAATAATAAAGTCGATAATTTTTCTAATTTTTCGTCGATATTCCCCGTAAAATTAAATAATGGTTGTATTTTTTGCAAAGCTATTTCAGAAATTCCTTTCTCAATCATTTCTTTTTTCACGCCTACTTCACCTATTTTATCCAATTTATCCAAAGCAACTGTAAAATCGATCAATTTGTTAGTAGCACCAATAACTTCTGCAATACCTGATAAAATTTTGCGATTGTTAATTTTTATAGTAACGCCTTTCAATTCTAATGATGAAAATACAGAATCGTACAATTGTACCAATTCTACTTCTTGCCAAAGTGAAGTTGAACCAACTACATCGGCATCGCATTGACAAAATTCTCTAAAACGACCTTTTTGCGGTTTATCTGCTCGCCAAACAGGTTGAATTTGGTAGCGTTTAAATGGAAATTCAATTTCGTTTTGGTGCTGTACAACGTATCTAGCGAACGGAACTGTTAAGTCGTAACGCAAGGCTTTATCGGAAATTTTTGGTGTTAAAAGTTTTGAGTTTGTTGCTTGAAGTTCATCTGTTGGAATTTCATCCAGATAATCTCCCGAATTCAATATTTTAAAAATCAATCGATCGCCTTCTTCACCATATTTTCCCATTAAAGTTTCCGAATTTTCAAATGTCGGAGTTTCAATAGGCTGAAATCCAAAATTTTCAAAATGTGTTTTTATTTTTGAAATTATATAGTTTCGTTTTGCAACTATTTTTGGCGAAAAATCACGGGTTCCTTTAGGTATTGAAGGTTTCATTTTTTTAATTTATGATTATGTGTGCTTTGATTTTGTATATTTTTACAAACGTGGAAAACCACAAATTGTAAATTTGAAAAGTTTAAAATTAAATTTTTGAGCAAATATCGAACTTTTAAAACTATTTTATAAATCTTATAACAAAAAAGTGTAACAAAAAAACTAACTTTGAGTCTTATTTACATTATGAAAGGAATTGTTAAAGAAAATATCAAGATTGCATTTGGCTCAATTCGGACACAATTGTTACGTACTTCGTTGACAATATTAATAATTGCCATCGGAATTACAGCTTTGGTTGGTATTTTAACTGTAGTTTCGGCATTAGACAATACCTTGAATTCAAATTTTGCTTCAATGGGTTCAAATACCTTTAGCATTG